>JADFOB010000259.1 GCA_022563055.1 Planctomycetota bacterium | reverse complement strand
ATCGCTGCGAAGGTGCCTGTCAGTTGGCGAGTACGCCTTGTGACGTCGAGAACCATTGAGCCAGAGTCGCTCCCCGCTCCGCCAGCATCCAACTGTCGACGAGCGACCCGATCGAGTCTTCGACTCGAAAACGGGTCTCAGCGCCGCGCGAACGAGCGTCCCTGCCAAGCGCAAACAGGAACACCGCCGAAACATCAGCCTGACCAAGAGCCCTGGAAGCCTAGCCTAGGAAGAGAAGCCCGCAGGCCGCCAGACGAATCGCCGCTTGATCTAGGGCGTCTCGGATTCGAATTCGAGGGCGGCCGGATCCAGCTCGGCGGAGAGTGCGGGGTAGTTGTATCCGGTCGTGTTCAGCAGGATGACGCCCGGCGCGACCTCGATTCCCGCTACGCCAGGTCTGAGGGCTTCGATCCCATCGCCCGCCCGGATGATCGGCAGGACGGTTGGACCCTGCAACGGATTCGGTTCAACAATCGCCGGCTCGGGCGCAACGCTCATGCGCGCTGGAACTTCATCTTCGGCTCGCACGATCCGCACACCGGCCGGCAGAAGCAGAACGGTCATCGCGAGGCAAGCGAGCCCCAGGAGAGACAAAGAACGCTTCTGAAATACAGACCGAACCATTCCGCACCCACCTCGATCGGGGAGAAACTCACTATTCGGTCAAAACCGGATTTTCCTTGAGGGCGGCTACGACCGTCGATGGATCGGCTTGGAGCCTGTCCCCAAGCGCCTACCGTCCCAGGATTGGCCCTTAGGGTCCGCGAAACAATAAGTACAGTCTCTTAGTCGCAAACGTGCCACTTCAGGGCGACGCAGGCCACGGGGCGAAAGCACCAATATAGCACGAGTTCGGTATATAGGGTCAGTTTTAGATGGTTTGATCCATTGCTTTCGTATGACCGTTATGGCACTATTACGCTTTATCGTGCGTAAAGGTGACAGAATGAGGCCCATTGAATTTCCCGCGGAAGCGGTCGTTGCCCTACTGCGCAAACAGAAGATCGCCGCCATGCCCGAGCTCTTGGCGGCGCTGGGTACCGACTCCAGACGCACCGTGTTCCGCAAGCTCAAGGAGTTGCCCTGTCGCAGCAGTTACTCGCATCGCGGTGGCTACTACACCCTGGACGAGGTTGCCGAGTTTGATGAATCGGGGCTCTGGTCCTACCAGGACGTATGGTTCTCGGCCTATGGCACATTGCTCTCGACGGCTGCCGCCGTGGTTGCAGCAGGGCAGTGGGGCTACTTCGTCGAGGAGCTCGACAACGTCCTGCACGTCGGTACCAAGGATGCGTTGCGCAAGCTCGTAAGCGACGTGCGTTTGACGCGAGAGAGAGTCGCGGGGCAGTTCCTCTATTGTGCAACCGACAAGGATCGAAGACAGCAGCAACTGCTGTCGCGTCGTGCGCTTCTCGTCGAGCCCGGTGCAGCCGGTCCTCTGCCCGAAGCTGCCATCATGCCCGACGAGATGAGGGCGGCCATCGTTTTATTCTTCAGCCTACTCGACGAGAAACAGCGACGCCTTTACGCAGGGCTGGAAGCCTTGAAGACGGGCTGGGGTGGGGACGCCCAGATTGCTGACTTGCTCGGACTCGACGTCGGCACCGTGTCTCGTGGGCGCCAGGATCTGCAACAGCAAGATGTCGAAGTGGAACGAGTCCGCAGGGCGGGTGGTGGTCGCAAGTCGTTGGAAAAAAAACGCCGGAAATCATCGAACGCATCGAAGAGCTGATGAAGCACGACACGGCGGGCGATCCCATGAGCGGACTCAAGTGGACTCGCAGAACGACGGCCAAGGTCGCAGCCGAGTTGAATGGCATGGGCATTGCGGTCAGCGACCGGACCGTGGCGAGGCTACTCAAGAAGCTCGGCTTCTCCTTGCGAGTCAATCACAAGAAGCTCTCCAGCTGCTCCCATCCCGACCGAGATGCCCAGTTCGTCCGCATCGCCGAACTGCGCGAGCGCTGTGCCTCGAACAATCTCCCTATCATCAGCATCGATACCAAGAAGAAGGAACTCATCGGCAACTTCAAGAACCCCGGAGTGACGTGGGACCGCACTCCCGTGCTCGTCAAAGACCACGACTTCCGATCCGAAGCCGATGGGATCGCCGTCCCCTACGGCGTCTACGACCTCCATGCCAACAAAGGCACCCTCTTCATCGGCACTTCCTACGACACGCCCGGCTTCGCAGTGGACTGCGTCGAAAAATGGTGGAGGACCGAGGGGCGCAAGCGTTACCCCGACGCCAAGGGTCTTGCCATCCTGGCCGATGGCGGCGGGAGCAATGCCGCGGCCAGCCGAGCCTGGAAGTTCGGCCTTCAGCACCAACTCTGCGATCGCCACAACCTGGCGGTCACCGTCGCCCACTTCCCAACCGGGGCCTCAAAGTGGAATCCCATCGAGCACCGACTCTTCAGCGAACTCAGCAAGAACTGGGCAGGTCGGCCCCTCGATAGTCTGGAAACGATCCTCAACTACGCACGATCGACCACGACCACCACCGGACTGCGCGTCAAAGCACACCTCGTTCGAAGACGCTACAAGAAGGGGGTGAAGATCACCGATGCCCAGATGAGCGACCTCGCCCTCACCAAAGATGCAACTCTACCCAAGTGGAACTACACCCTCGCGCCCGCATGAAAAACGGGAGTTATTCTTTCGCGAGCCCTTAGCCTAGAAGGTCCTGGAGTCCGAATCCTGCTGACGGGATACACGAAGGGCTTCGACCGCGCCTGCATGGTTTGCGGTAGCCTTTGGATACCAGGAGGAGCACCGTGAGAGAGTCGAATGC
>JADFOB010000258.1 GCA_022563055.1 Planctomycetota bacterium | reverse complement strand
GCCGAGGCGTTTTTGCACGAACTGGGCATCCGGGAATGCCGCGTTCGACACCATGGGCATCTCGCCCGCGTGGAGGTTCCGCCGGCGATGATCCCACGCCTTGCGGAGCCCGAGATGGCGAGCCGGATCGACCAGCACTTCCGGTCCCTCGGGTACCAGTACGTGACGATCGACCTTCGCGGTTTTCGTAGCGGCAGCATGAACGAGGTCATTACGCTCGATGGAATCCAACACAGTGGTTAGCCGTTTGTTGAACAAGTTGTCCCGGTGTGTCGGAACGCCGCGTAGCGGTTGCCCGCCGTGGCGGTCGTCGAACACTAATGGGGTCCGGCGCTACTTACGAAGCGCGGGATGCGTCCGCCTCGGAAGTCCGTGCCCCACCCTTCGCTCAAGGCAAAAGATGGGTCGCCCAGGCGGTTTGTATGGACTCTGGTGAGGCGACCGGGGGAGATCGCGCGTCGCGCAAAGCACAGAGCATCGGGCCAAGGGTCTCCGCAATGGCGTCGGCGGCAGCGGCGTTCCCGCTGACGCTGAGGTGCAGATCGTCGATGAAGTAGTCGAGGCGGGCGCCCAGCGCCCGCTCAGGATCGGCGACGGGAACGCCAAGGCGTTGGGCAACATCGAGCGTGCGTTTGCGGATCGCCAGCAGCGCCTTTCGCGTGCCGCTACGAGATACCGGGATGCGATCGGCGTTGAGCAGGAGCGTCTTGCGGTGGCTGTCGCGCCGACCCGTCGGCTCGAGCGACTCGTCGTTCTGGTAGATATGGGCCTGCGTGCTGAGGAGAACCATTCGCCCGTCGCCCAGGCAAAGCCGAGTGAGGTACTCAAGGTTCGAGCGGTAGCAGGCGATTGTCGGGAACACCTCCAAGCCGGCATCGATTTCGCCTCGATAAGGAATGTTCGGCGCGGTTCTCGCGGTTCTCCATACGCTATAAAACCTGCGATCCAACGCGGTTTCCCGGCAGATGAAGTCGCACACCGACGATGCCGTTCGATAAAGGGCTGATGACTCGAGCAGCGTCACCAAGTGTCGGAACTCCGACTCTGCGGGGTTCTTGTAAGAATGGATGACGCGGTGCATCGGTCCCTGATAGCTTCCGTAGTCCGGTTCGACGTTGGGCTCACCCGGTTGGGGAAAGCTACGCGCTAGATCGTTGATGCCGTGCATGACAATGACGACGTCGGGATCAAAGTGGCGCATCTGCAAACAATAGCTTACGATCGAATGGGCCGTCGTGTACCAGGGTCTGGCGGCGTTGATGATCTCGGTATCATAGCCGCGAGATTGCATCGTTGCTTCGAGAGCGGCAGGCCAGGTCTGCTCGGGCGCCAGGTGGTGACCCCATGTTGTCGAGCCGCCTAGGCAGACGATGCGGAACTCGGCGCTCGTGGTGGGATCGTAGACCTTCCCGCGGTAGGAGCGCACCAATCGACCGTCCCGTTCGATCCGCTCCGTCTGCTGCAGGAAGCCGTGGTAGGTCGTGGATATGTCCGCCCCGAGCGTATCGCCGGGGGCGCTCGCTGGGAGGTCGAGGTATCTCAGTACCACTTCCATAGGAACCAGCAGCGCGACAAACACCACGACGCCGAACAAGAAGCGCTTGCGAAATGAGAACCTGCCTGTGCGGAGGGATCCGGTGTTGGCGGATGCCGCTGCGCGTGCTCGCCAGACGGCCCGCAGACAGGCCCAGGTGCACAGAACGATCACGCCGTTGGCCACAAGCGAGCCGATGAACCATTTGAGCGTGTACCGGCCAAAGACCGTGGCGTTCCATTCGCTCGTGGAAAACCAGAACCCCAGGCAGAGCAGCACACAGACCGCCGGGAGAAGGAGCGTCGCCAACAACCTCAGACAGATCGGAGCTACGGTCATCGGAACCGCTCCATTGAACTACAGGATCTCCTATGGGACATCCCCGTTCGGTCTGGTAATATCGGCGATCTCGGGTCCACGGTGAAGGAACTGTTGCCTTAAGGGCTGTGGAGCAGTCCGGAAGAGCCAGGGCACGTTTGGGTTACTGAGCCTTCCCGCTCCGGGTCGGGAGAGGCTTCGCCCGGTTCCACCAGGTGGGCGGGTTTTCTTTTTCTCTTTCCGAACTCGAAGGGTTTAAGCGCCAGCAAGTAGGGCCGGTGCTTGGATATGCTGATGAGCAGTGCCACGGCGACGAAGTTGGTCAACAGGCTGCTTCCGCCGTAGGAGACGAACGGAAGCGTCATGCCGGTGATGGGCATCAGCCCGACCGTCATCCCGACGTTGACCAGCGCCTGTGTTGCGATCAGGGCGGTGAGGCCCACCGCCAGGAGCCGCGCAAACGGCTCCGATGTTGCCGAGGCGATGGCTACGCCCGCCATGGTGATTGCCGCGAAACAGGCTAGCACGAGCAGGCAGGCGAACAGACCCCACTGATGGGCGATGATCGAGAAAACGAAGTCGTTGTGTCGATCCGGAAGCAGACCGCTCGTCACGTAGATGCCCTTGCCCCACCCATACCCGAATAGCCCGCCGCTTGCGATCGCGTTTTTCGAGTGGATAGGGAATTCTATCTGATATGCACACGGATGCTTTCGAAACCTTGGCAAAGCATTATGACTCTATGATGAGCCATGTCGCGTATGAGCGCTGGGTGGGCGTGTCTACGATGATTGCTGAATTGTGTCCGGATGAAAATTTCAAGCATCTGGATGTCGGGTGTGGGACGGGGTCGCTGGTGAAATTACTTCGTGAACAAGGCTGGCGTTCTTATGGCGGTGATCTATCGTACGCGATGGTATCTGCGGCGCGAAAAGATCCACCGAAGAT
>JADFOB010000257.1 GCA_022563055.1 Planctomycetota bacterium | reverse complement strand
CGACCAACGCTTCACGAACAGCCGCGAGGCAATCGAACTGTACATCGAAGACTGCATCGACGCCGGCGATTCGGTCCCTAACGAAGCGGGAAAGGAATTCGTCCGCATCGAGGCCGACTCTTGATGGCGGAAACTCCCGACGGACTTTTCGGGATGCCGGCTGTCCAACGCGCTGCAACGGGTTGGATTCGTCCTCCGTCGCCGGCGCGGTAGCCACATGATCCTACGACGCGATCAGCCTCTCGCCCGCGTCGTCGTTCCGGATCACAAACGGGTGCGCCCGGGCACGCTTCGCAAGATTCTCCACGAAGCCGGGCTCACAGTCGACCAACTCCTCGACCTGCTGTAGCCTTGCCCTAGGCACGCTCTTGAGCGAAGATGAGGCTAGACGGTGGGCGTCCACAACCCAACGTCGGGATAGACTCGAACCATGGTTTCGTCTGGTGATCGCTCCGCCCGGCTCCGTAAGCTGATCCGTGAAGGCATCGTGATGGTGCCGGGCGCCTTTAATGCGCTCAGCGCCCGGATGATCGAACGTGAGGGTTTCGAGGCGATGTATGTGTCGGGCGCGGTGCTGGCCAACTCGGTCGGGGGCGTGCCGGACATCGGGTTGATGACGCTGACCGAGGCGAGAGACCATGTCGCCCACATCGCCGGCGCCACGTCGATTCCCATCATCGCCGACGCCGACACGGGATACGGTGGGGCGGACAACGCAGGGAGGACGGTTCGCGTGCTCGAGGCCGTCGGCGTAAGCGGGATCCATCTCGAAGACCAGGAGTTTCCCAAACGCTGTGGGCATCTGGACGGCAAGAAACTTGTTCCGGTAGAGGAGTTTTGTGCCAAGATCGCAACGGCTGTTGCTGCCAAGACCAGCCCCGATTTCCTCTTGATCGCCCGGACGGATGCTCGAGGTGTGGTTGGCTACGACGAAGCCGTGGATCGGGCTCACAAGTATCTCAGCGCCGGCGCGGACGCCATCTTTCCCGAGGCGTTGGGAAGCCGTGAGGAGCTTGCCCGCTTCGCCAAGGACGTGGATACGATCCTGCTTGCGAACATGACCGAGTTCGGCAAGACACCGTTCTTGACGGCAGATGAACTTTCCGAAATCGGCTACAACATCGTAATCTACCCTGTAACGCTACAGCGATGTGCGATGAAGGCCGCGCAGGAGGCGCTGCGAACCATCAGAACGGCGGGGACTCAGGAATCGCTGGTCGAAAAGATGCAGACGCGCGGCGAACTCTACGAGCTATTGGGATACAATCCCCAAGGCTCGCCCTGAGCGTCTGTTGCGGAAGTAGTCCCGGCGCGCCGGGACCCCCCGTGGCGGCCGCAGAACACCATAGGGTTCGGCTCCGGGAAGGGGTCGTAAAGTTCTTCAACGGGCTGTTGAGCGAAGAGACTACCGGGCAGGCTGTGCTTGCCGAATAGATTGGCGAATCAAAAGGCGGTGGACCATGGCGAAGCTACGAGACGTTCTGGCAGACAAGATTCCGCAATACCGGGAGGAAGTCAAACGCCTCATCCACGAGCACGGTGACGAAGTCATCTCGCAAGTCACGGTGGCGCAAGCGTACGGCGGCATGCGCGGCGTCAAGGCGCAGATCTGCGATACCTCGACGGTCAGCCCGGATACGGGGCTGATCATCCGCGGCAAACCGCTGGCCCAAGTGACCGATCGCAGCCCCGAGGAGATGTTCTGGCTGCTCCTGACGGGCGAATTGCCCGACGCCGCTTCACTCAAGGAATTCCAGGAAGATCTCGCCGCACGCGCAGAGGTGCCCGAGTACGTCTTTGACGCGCTGCGCCACTTGCCCAAGACGACGCACCCGATGGCCATGCAGAGTCTCGGTCTGCTCATGTTGGAAGAGGGATCGAAGTTCCGCGCGCGTTACAACGAGGGCATGCGCAAGGTCGAGTACTGGGAGCCCTGCCTGGAGGATTCGCTCGATCTTCTCGCCAAGATGCCGACCCTGACAGCCGGGATCTACCGGATCCGCTACGAGGATGGCAAGCTCATTGCTCGCGATCCCGCAAGAGACTGGAGCGCCAACTTCGCTCACATGATGGGCGTGCCCGATCCGACGGGGAACCTGGCCAATCTCATGCGGCTCTACCTGAACCTGCACGCCGACCACGAGGGCGGCAACGTCAGTGCCAACCTCTGTCACATCACGGGCTCGGCGCTGTCGGATCCCTATTACGCGGTTTCCGCCGGGCTCAACGGACTGGCGGGACCGCTGCACGGATTGGCCAATCAGGAATGCCTGAAATTCCATTTGGCGATCCACGAGAAGTTCAACGGCGTCCCCTCACCGGAGCAGCTTAAAGAGTACACCTGGGAGATGCTCAACGCCGGGCGGGTCATACCTGGTTTTGGCCATGCGGTGCTCCGCTGCACCGATCCGCGCTACACCGCCTGCCACGAGTTCGGGCTCAAGGCCTGCCCCGATGACCCGCTATTTAAGCTGGCTGACATCATGCTGCAGGTCGTTCCCGGCGTCCTGAAGGAACACGGCAAAGCCAAGAACACCAACCCAAACGTAGACGCGCTGTCGGGCATCTTGATGTACGCCTTCGGCGTAAGGAAGCCGCGGTTCTACACAGCCATCTTCGGCGTGTCTCGCGCTATTGGGATGTGCGCCCAGTTGGTCCTCAACCGCGCCATCGGAACCCCGATCACCCGACCCAAGTCGGTCCCGACCTCCTGGATCAAGGAGCAGGTCGGAGCGAAGTAGCGGCTGGGCTACAGGCACCTGGTTGCCCTCTCACATCGTTACCGGACGAGGTCAAGGGGCTGCGCGCCAGGCTTCAGAGCC
>JADFOB010000256.1 GCA_022563055.1 Planctomycetota bacterium | reverse complement strand
GGCGGTCATATAGGCCTCCTGAGCGGCTCGTCTAGAGCATTCCCCGTTCTTGTGTACCGCACGCGATTCCCGCTTGGCGCCTTCTCACAATGCGTATTCGCGCGGGCTAAAGCCTGCGGCTCGGCACACATTATCCGGAAATGCTCTAGCCTGCTGCGGCTGGATTCTCAAAACCCATGCGCTCGCAGATGGCTGCGACGATCGCGGGCTGTTGTTTGAGCACGTAGCGGTCGAGCTTTATCTGACCCGTTACGCCGTCTTGGCTGTACTCGACGACGACGGTCTCGGAGTTCCTGCCCATGCGGATGCCGGTCATCGCGTCGAACCTAATGGCCGGTTTCGCTCGGAGCTTGAGGCCCTCGTCGGTCAACGACGCTCGTGTTGTGATGATGCGAATGAAATTGAGCGTGAGCACGAACCCGAGCGTGGCCATGATGATCCCGATCAGCTTCTGAAAGAAGATGTCGGTCACGGTGTGTTTGGGACCGGGATGCCACTCGCGCGTAAGCAACTGCCCTCGGCGGACCTCACACCGAAGGAATCCGCCCTCGCCGAAGAAGTACACCTCCTCCCCGTGCCAGAACCCCGGGATGTCCAACTCCGCCGCCACCATCGCAAAGGCGCCGCCTTCGGAGATTTGCTCCGCCGTCTGCCTGGTCAGGCCGACCACAAACTCAGGTAGTGGGTCGGGTGGGTCCATGCCGAGCTTGTCCACAAAGACCGCCTCGACGTTTACCCTTGGATAGACCACGTACCCGTCCCACAGCGAATAGGCTGCGTAACCCAGAACCAGGAACGTCAGCAGGGCGGTTCGAATGATCCGTTCCCACGTCGTTCCCGAGTGAATCGGCTCCATGGAAGTTACTCCTGTGGGCGCATGGTTCCGTGTTTTTGGTCGGTCCGCAACCCGCCGGGTTGAACATTTTGGCGATGGAGGCGCGGATAGGTCTTGAAATCCTTTTGGTTTTGCCTAATAATTCGTGCAACAGAGCCCCGATTTTCCTTCCATCGCGAGGTTAGTCATGAACGATGGTTTCGGCGCGGTTTGCGACGATTTCTACATCAACTGCCGCTTGTTCCTCAAGCTCGACATGGCTCTCGAGCGGGAGACGGTGCTGCATTTCCTCGACCGGATTCGCAAGGAGTATCCGGGTCTCAAGAGGCTGCGCCGGCGCGACGACGGATGCATGGTGCTCGAGGAGGAACCGGACGATGATGGCGAACGGCGCTGGATTCGTCTGGATCGAGACAGCTTGCGGTTTGGCGTCTTCTCTCCGACCGACCTGGATGAGGTACGCCGCTTCGGCAACCTGATCTTCACCCAGGCGCCCTACCATTTGACATTCAGCGATATCGATTACGAGCACCTGGAGTTGATGTACGGGTTCGACCTCGAGTACCGAGGCAACCACGATCAGCTCGTCGCGGAGACTTTCTACGGGGAGCAGTCCGCCGGCGGGTTTCTCTTCGGCGAGGAGACGGCCCACATCATCGACGCCCAGCCCTACTTCGGGATCGCCCTGACACCGGAGTGCGACCTTCAAGCCTACATCGAGATCAAGTCGCGTACGACTTCCTACGAGGTCCGTAGCGGTTCCTACGAGGGCGAGCCCATCAGCGTGCTCCTGACGACCCGAAAGTATTGGGGGATCGGGAAATCGGTTTCGCTCGCGGATGCCCTGGGCACGTTGTTCGATGCAGCCGACGACCTGGCTACCCAGAAGGTCGTGCCGAACATCGTCAACGCCCTCGCGGCTGCGATCGCCAGCCGACCGTAGTGATGACCGATCAAACGCCAAAGACGCGGACGATTGTCGGGCTGGAGATTCACGTTCAGCTCCGGACGAAATCCAAGATGTTCTGCGGTTGTCCGGTCAAGTTCGAGGCACCGCCGAACAGTTGCGTCTGTCCCGTCTGCCTCGGGCATCCCGGCTCGCTTCCCGTCATCAACCGCCGCGCTGTCGAGTACGCGATGCTGGCCGGCCTGGCCCTCCACTGCGACATCGCCCGGCACACCAAGTGGGATCGAAAGAGCTATTACTATCCCGACCTGCCCAAGAACTACCAGATCAGCCAGTACGACCTGCCGCTCTGTGAGCATGGCCACTTTGACATCGCGGTGAACGGCGAGACGAGACGCATCCGCATCAAGCGGGCTCATCTCGAGGAGGACGCCGGCAAGAGCCTGCACGACACCCGCGGATTCACGCTGGTCGACCTGAACCGAACCGGCACGCCGCTTCTGGAAATCGTTACCGAGCCGGACATCGCTTCGCCCGACGAAGCGTACATCTTCTGCACCGAGCTTCACGGGCTTTTGACCTACCTCGGCGTCAGCGAGGGCGCGATGAAAAAGGGGCAGATGCGTTTCGAGCCCAATATCAACCTGGCCATTCAAGAGGGCGGGCGGGAGTACCGCACACCGATCGCCGAGGTTAAGAACCTCAACAGCTTCCGGGCTGTGCGAAGCGCCATCGCCTATGAAACGCAGCGTCAGCTCGCCGCCTGGGAGGAGGATCACGATTACGTGCTCGGCAAGGCCGACAACGAGAATCGCGGTTGGAACGACGACAAGGGAATCACCGAGTATCAGCGGCCCAAGGAGGCTGCCCACGACTACCGCTACTTCCCCGATCCGGATCTGGTGCCCGTCGAAGTGAGCGATGAGATGCTTAACGAGGTTCGGGCCAAGCTCCCCGAGCTTCCCATCGCACGCAGAAGCCGTTTCGTGGCCCAGTACGGTCTATCCGCCGAGGATGCCGAGACGATCGTGGGTCAACGCGCCACCGCGGACCGGTTTGAACACGTGATCGAATCCGGTGGACCGGCTGACATCG
>JADFOB010000255.1 GCA_022563055.1 Planctomycetota bacterium | reverse complement strand
GCTTTGTGGTCATTCACGACTACCCCCGCCACGCGTTTGGGCTTCCGCTGATGTGGACGATCCTCCTTCGCGTCGAGGGTGATCCGACCGCCTTGCGCGCGAACATCGATCGGCTTCTTCACTCCGTGCTGAAGGAGGCGGCGCCAAACTGCGCCGTCCAGATGAAACAAGACCCCGACGGAATCTGGTTCATTCACCTGGGCATTCAGGGGCCGGCGCTGATGGTCACCGACCGCTGGCTCATCATCAGTTTTTCGCCACAGGCGGTGCGCTTGAATGCATCGCTGCTGGGATCCGCACGCAAATGAAAGAGGATCACCGATCGCAGCGTCGCACCAGACAACCCGCTCGCCGGCGCTCGGGGCTCTGATTGCGTGGCGCATTCATGTTGGCGCCCGTTCCGATGTCCCGACCGGCGGGTCGCCGGAAGTGTCACGCACGCAGTTCCACGTGTCATGAAGGCTGTGGCTCGGCAGGAGCCTCGGCCTCCCGGAAGGCATGGATCCCCAATGGCTCACCGGTTTTGTCACGGACCTTGCGCCGGAGGCTGGGAGATGATCCTCCGCAAGGCTCCGGCTGGCGAGCGCACTCCGCAGGCGGTAAGCTCCGCGCGAGTTGATTGATTGGCTGCAAACCAAAACCAATGGAGGATTGCGCGATGAACCAGCGTCAACCACTACGGGAGGTTGTCGATCTGACGAAACCCGCGTGCAACGTCATATTCAACATGGCTTTGGACGAGGCTCGTGAGCGTGTGGCCAGCGGCGATCCCAAACGCGTGCGCGAGATCGAAGGGCACTTCGCACTGCTGGCGAGGCGGGACCACCTGGTCCGCATGGCAAGATCGCTGAGCGTGCCGATGCGATACTTCGTGGCCAAGCGCGCGGACGGACCGGCGCTGATCGTGTCGGACCGCATCGACAAGATCCAACGCTGGCTCGCCGAACAGGGACTCGCCGAACAGTTCCATCCGACCTACACACGGATGGTCCCGGCTCATTACATCACCGAAATCGCCCTGGTGGGTTGCCCGGACCCAAGCCCTACCTATAGCCGATACCTGTCACCGAAGCGCGATGCGCTGGCGGCGGACCTGACGGCCATCGGGAAGGCGTACATCGGTTGCGTGGCGCAGGGGATCGCAAAGTGGGTGCGACAAATCCCCGAGACCGCGCCGATTGGAGTCCTGTTCTCCGGCGGGATCGACAGCGGAGCCGTCTTCCTCTTGGTGTATGACGCCATGCTGAAAGCGGGGATGAACCTCGGACGGCTCAAGGCGTTTACGTTAAGCGTTGACGGCGGCGGCGCTGACCTCGACCAAGCGCGACGATTCCTCGAAGCGATGGACTTGCAGCTCTTTCACGAGGTCGTCGAGGTCGACGCGAGCGACGTGGATTATGAAGAGGCGATCCGCGTGATTGAAGACTACAAGCCGCTCGACGTTCAGGCGGCGGCCATGGTGCACGCTTTGTGCGGTGGTATTCGAAAACGCTATGGGGATTGGAAATACCTCGTCGACGGTGACGGCGGTGATGAGAACCTCAAGGACTACCCGATCGAAGAGAATCCGGAGCTGACCATCAAGAGCGTACTGGGCAACCCGCTGCTTTATCATGAAGGGTGGGGTGTCGGCGCGCTCAAGCACTCGCTGACGTACACCGGTGGTCTGAGCCGCGGATGCACGCGGACCTACGCACCGGTGTCAATGCTCGATTTCATCGGCTTTAGCCCCTTCATGCTACCCGATGTTGTCGAGGTATCGGAGGGGATTCCGTTCGTCGAGTTGACCGACTGGCAGCACGACCGGTTGTATCGCCTCAAAGGAGAGATCGTATCTCGCGGCGTCGAGGCGGCCACCGGCTTGACGATGCCGGTGTATCCCAAGCGCAGGTTCCAGCGCGGCGCCATCCACGAGCGCGGTTTTGCGGAGCGGTTTCCACACGCACCATCCGTCTACCGTCGGGTCTTCCATGATGCCTACCGTGTCTGAGGAACTGTCAGCCGTTAGCCGCGAGCTGCCCACCCTTGACAATCGGTGGATCGTGGAGCGGCGCGGGCCGCGCGAGCAAGTTGATCCGCGCCGCCCCTACGCCTTCCACGTGGAACCCGAACGCACCGCGGATGGGAAAGTCGAGCAGGTTGCCACGATCTTCATCACGAACCGGGAGTGTCCCTTCCGATGTTTGATGTGCGATCTATGGAAGTACACGACGATCGACCGCGTTGAGGTCGGTGCCGTAGCTCATCAGATCGAATCGGCGCTGAGCGAGTTGGAACCCGCGCGGCACGTAAAGCTCTACAACTCGGGCAACTTCTTCGATTCCCAGGCGATACCGCCGGACGATCTGCCGCGCATCGCCCGGCTTGTCGCCGGTTTCGAGACGGTAATCGTGGAATGCCATCCTCGCCTGATCGATCGTCGGTGTGTCGACTTCGCCGAGTCGCTTCGCCCGGCGCTGGAGGTGGCGATGGGATTGGAGACCGTCGATCCGGACGTTCTCCCACGGCTGAACAAACGCATGACGCTGTCCGACTACGAGCGGGCTACGCGCTTTCTGCTGGACCACGACATTGCAGTCCGCGCGTTCATTCTTCTTCGGACGCCGTTTCAGAGTGAACAGCAGGGCATCGAGTGGGCGAAGCGGTCCATCGATTACGCGTTTTCGATCGGTGTCGAGTGCTGCGCGGTCGTTCCGACACGCGCGGGCAACGGCGCACTGGACTGGCTCGCGCAGCGAGGTCTCTTCACCCCGCCGTCATTGGCTTCGATGGAGGCTGTGCTCGAGTACGGCATCGGTCTGGCTCGCGGGCGCGTTTTTTTGGACACATGGGACATCGAGCGGT
>JADFOB010000254.1 GCA_022563055.1 Planctomycetota bacterium | reverse complement strand
GGGCTCAGTCCGACGCCGGATTCGAATCTATCGGGCAGGTCCGTGTTTAGCGTCCTGGGTGACGTAGATTGACAAACCGTACGCTGGATCCGAGCCCCAAGCGCCAGCGCGGGGTCGTTCGGCGAACCCCGCGCTGGCGCGTGGGGTTCGCATAGGTGGCGCAGGATCCCGCACGATGGTTTAGAAATGCCGTTCCACGATGAAGTCCGACGCCGCCTCCAGCGATGCCTTGGCGTCGCTGGGCGCCAGGACCGAAAGCTGCTCGACGGCTTGGGATACGTGGCGGCGAGCGACGCCCAGCGCGTACTCCGTGCTGCCGGTCCGTAGCAGACACTCGCGCAACCGGTCCTTTTCCCAGGGGTTCGCTCGCTCGAGTATCTCGCGTACTGTCGAGCCCGTCTCCGCGTCGGCATGAGCCAGGCAGTGAATCGTCGGAAGCGTGAGCTTCCCAAGCATCGCGTCGCGCCCGAGCGTCTTTCCCACCGTCGCCGGGTCGCCGACCACGTCGAGCAGGTCATCGATGATCTGGAAGGCGATTCCGACGCCTGCCCCATAGGAACGCATGGCCTCAACGACCGCCGGCTCCGCACCGGCGCAGTAGGCGCCCAGCTCGCAGGCGACCGCCGTCAGCGCCGCCGTCTTCCGGCGGATGATGTCGAAGTACGCAGCCTCACTCAGATCGAGCCGGCCCCGGAGGTCGTTTTGCAGCAGCTCACCCTCGCAGATCGTGTTCGTGGTTGCCCCAAGACGGAGCGACACATGTCGGTTGCCCAACGAGCTTGCCAAGTGGTAAGCGTGGCTGATCAGATAGTCACCCAACAACACAGCCGCAACGTTCCCCGAGACACGGTTGATCGTGGGCTGGCGGCGGCGCTCATCCGCTTCGTCGAGCACGTCGTCGTGGACCAGCGTAGCCATGTGGACCATCTCGATGGCGGCCGCCAGCGTTGTGTGGGTGGGCGTTAATTCCCCCGTCGCGCGTGCGCTGAGCAGGACAAGCGCGGGGCGAAGCATTTTCCCACGATAGGCGCGGACCATCTCGCACAGGTCGTTAATGAATGGCAGATCGCCGACGATCCGGGCGTCGAAGAGTTGCACGACGCTTCCAAGATCGTCGTGGATCGGGGCGTATAGCGCCTGCAATGATTCAGTGGTGGCACCCGCGTAGCGCATCGATCAAAACCCGGATTTCCGTCGCCGACAAAGTCGCCTACGCGCGGCTGGGTTGTCGACGAGCGTGGGGATGTTAGCAACCGAGCCTCGTGGTTCCAATTGCTTTCAAATGTTTTGAAAGGATCGACAAGGTGCCAAACGTGTGCCGCGCGATCTACGCATCGCTCGCGCCGGCCCGCGATGTCCGCTCAAACGTACCGCTCTTTCCGCCGCTCTTGCGCTCAAGCCGAATCGGACCGATCACCATCGATCTGTCCGCCGCTTTGCCCATGTCGTAGATGGTCAGCGCGGCGGCACTGACACCCGTGAGCGCTTCCATCTCGACCCCGGTGCGTGCTTGCGTCTTAGCCGTGCACACGATGGACAGCTCGCCCGGCCCTTCGCGCACGAACTCGACGCGTACGCAATCCAGTGAAAGAGGGTGGCAAAGCGGGATCCACTCGCTCGTTCGCTTGGCCGCCATGATTCCAGCCACCCTGGCTGTGGCGAGAGCGTCACCCTTGGGGAGCGAGCCGGCGAGCAACGCATCGAGCACGGCCTCCCTCATGCGAACCTTGGCCGAGGCGACCGCTTCGCGCGTCGTGATGCCTTTTCCCGACACATCGACCATCCTGGCTTCCCCCGACGGGCCGATGTGCGAGAGGTCAACCTGATCACGTGGCTCGTTCATGGTTCGACATTGTGGCCGCACGTCGTCCGGTGGGCAACTAACCGGCCCACGGGGTCGAGGTGGGGAAGTCGAGATTATCGGAGCGAGATCAATCCCGAGCGTCTCATTATGTCGTCCCCGCTCCCAACCGATAGCGCTTCCGATGGCTTCGTCCGTTCCATCGTCGCTCGCCGGTCAGCCGGCTCATCCCACGCTCGGAGCACAACGGTGGACCCGCGCGGTGAACTGGTTCGTCGAGGGTCGGTCACACCGCGTGATCTGCCTTCTGCTGGGCATCTGGCTCCTCAACGCTTTCGATCTCGCCTTTACCGTCCTCGCGCAGCAGCAAGGCATGTTGGTCGAGCAGAACCCGATCGCGCGGGAGGTTCTGAACCTGGGTCCGGTTTCCGTGATGCTCTTCAAGGTCGGGCTTGTGCTCATCGGAACCTATCCCCTCCTGCGTTTTAGGACCGCCCGCATCGCGGAACTCGCCGCCGTCACTGTCCTGGTCGCCTACGCCTCGCTGGCTATCCACTGGGCGGAGTGTATCGAACTCTATACGCTCACCCTGTCCAGCCCGGTCAGCTTGACGGATATCGAGATGGCCGGCCAACTCAATCCGCATTAACGCGTTCTGCGTCTTGACGTAGTTCCCGCTCGCCGGGATGGGCCACTGCGGTCGGATACAACCAATCGCGGGCGAGCGAGCGCTTGCCCATGGAACTCATCAGGTCGCCAATGTCTCAAACCCAAGCGTCAGGTTTTCAACCTGACCTACTCGGTGTAGCCCAGCCGCCCTCGGCTGGGTGTCTGCCAAGACACAGCGGAGGGCCGCTGTGCCACACGGGCCAACCCATCGAACCATCCTTGACAGAGCACTAGTCCGTCACCCACCCGGATTACGCTGCGTCGTAGATCACTTGACGCCCATCTGTTTATGAATCGTCAGGAAGAGCATGGCCGCGAGCACGCCGAGGGCGCAGCAGCCTCCCCAGACATAGGCGGCACCGAACCGTTCCAACACGAAC
>JADFOB010000253.1 GCA_022563055.1 Planctomycetota bacterium | reverse complement strand
GGCTGGTCACACGGTTGCTTGCTTCGCATGCGACCCAGATCCATCTGGGGTTCCCCGAGGCGGTGCACCATCTGAAGCCTGGACGAGCAACCAGGGTTCAGGTACACGGCAATCCGGTGGCGATTTCGCGTGCCCCGGATACATCCTCAGACTTCGAGTGGCCTGGTGGATGTGTGCTACTGATTACCGGCGGGAGCCAGGGCGCGCGCGGATTGAACCAGCTGCTGTTGCGAGAGCTCTCGGGTGCGACTCGCTGGCCAGACGGTGTGACGATGGTGTGGATTTCAGGACCGGATCACCACGAAGCCATCGCGGCGGCAGTGCGCGACGGCGATTGGGTTCTCCGGCGGCACGTCGATGACAACCGAGAGAGAGACCCTGATCGCCCAACGGATGACCAGATTCGTGACGCGCTGCTTGATCAGCACAACGAGCAGATCGGCCACGACACCGATCATCCTTATGGGCCGTCGTGTCGCATCCGAGCTGTTGTCGGCGGCAGGGTGATTCATGTATTATGTACTTACCCGCCGTCCCGGCCCATATGGGTCATAACCGCATACTGGCCGGATACACAACCCTGGAAATGGGCCGATAATGACTACAGGGAAAGGCGGATAACATGAAGTGCCGAATGTGCGGCGACGACATGGTTGAGCGAGAGGTAGATGTGTGCTACTGCGCTTCTGATCGCATTGTGTCTGGCGTGCCAGTCGTAGAATGTGACACCTGTGGAGAGAGGGCGTATCGACCGGACGTTGCAGCAGCGCTTGAGTCCATGCGATCACGCCCTGGAGCTCCCACGGGCAGACGCATGTTCAACGTGTTCAGTTTCGCGCCACTGCCAAGAGCACAAAGGAACGGAAATACGATCAGATCCAGCGATACCGCAGACATCGTGATTGAATATGACGACAGCCCAAACAATATGCTTCATGAGCGCAAAGCGGCCACGATATCCGGTCCCCCCACAGCGGTCGCACCCCGTGCCCTGCATGATCGGCTCCACGCCATACTGGGCCGCGAGACGCGCCTCCTGCTCGGGCAACTCGGCTCGGTCCGGGCGTGTGCAATGGGTGCATATGCGCCGTGCCAGCCGCTGTGCGACGACACCGCGCAGCGATTCGGAGATGGCGGCCCGCTCGAGCCCCAGGTCGTGCAACCGGGCAACGGCGCCGACCGCGTCATTGGTGTGGAGGGTTGCCAGCACCAGGTGCCCCGTGAGGCTTGCCTGAAGCGCAACTTCCGCCGTCTGAAGATCCCGAATCTCGCCCACCAGGATGACGTCCGGATCCTGCCGCAGGATCGCCTTGAGTGCGGAGGGGAACGTCACGCCCCGGCGTGCCTCAACCTGAATCTGCGTGATCCCCGGCAGCTCGTACTCCACCGGATCTTCGACCGTCATGATATTCACTTGCCCGGTCGCCAATTCCGCCAAGGCCCCGTAGAGCGTGGTCGTCTTCCCCGAACCCGTGGGGCCGGTAACGACGACGATCCCGTCGCGGTAGGAGAGCAATCGCCGCAACCGCTTGAGTTCTCTATCGGGGAGCCCGATCTGGTCCAGTCCACTGGCACCTGCGGGATCGAGAATCCGAATCACCACCTTCTCCGCATCTCGCGTTGGCACGGTGGAGATGCGGAGGTCGTACGCGTGATCGTGCAGGCGGATCCGGGCCCGCCCGTCCTGCGGCCGCAAACGATCGGCGATATCGATCTTGCCGAGAATCTTGATGCGCGAGACGACGCGGTTCAGTGCGGGCATCGGCATCTGCATGAACTGTCGGAGCACACCGTCCACTCGGAACCGCACCACACCGCCGCTGCGGCCCGGCTCGATGTGGACATCGCTGGCACCTTGCTCAATGGCCTCCTGGAGGATGAGGTTCGTGAGCTTGATCACCGGCGCGGCTACGATTTCATGCACGGCCAGCGTTTCGGCTTCAGCCTCCTCCACAACGCTGAGCCCGCTGCCCGCTGCCTCATCCACGCTGCCCAGCAGACCCTCAACCGCGCGGTCGGGCGAGTACTTTTGATCGATCGCTTCGGCGATGGCGGTAGGGCCCGCGACCTCGAACTGCGCTGTTCTGCCGGAAGCGAAGCCGAGCGCCTGCTCGGTCTCGAGGTTCGTAGGATCGCTCGTCGCCACCACGAGCTGTCGGTCGTCTTCGCGGATCGGGAACACCTGGTAGCGACGCGCGACGCGTTCGGGCACGAGCTTGAGCGCCTGGGGCGCCGCGCTGCCGAGATCGGCGACGGCGAGGCGAAAGTGTGTCGCGATATGCCGGGCGAGATCGTCCTCTGGCACCCCGCACCGTTCCACCATGCGGGCCCACGCGTCGACCACGGGTATGCCAGGTTCGATCACGTCTTCGCCGGCGCACCGGAGACCGGCGCGCTCCGCTACCGTAAGCAGCCAGTGCGCTCTATCCATCTTGGCTCCCACTATCCCTCCGTCGAGCGTCGAGGTCAAGCCAGCACTGCCTCATGCTGTGTCATATGCATACGACCCGTCAGCGGCGTCTTTCTGCAGTCGTGACCGGCACGCCAGGTCGAAACGGTGCTTCCTCCCGGACGATTGCGGTGTCCTGAGGATCGAAGGGGACGGGGATCGGAGCGGCTTGAACCGCCGGCCTCGAGCCGCTGCCTATCAGGACCCCCGTGGTAATGGCCACGACGGCCAACAGGAGGAACATCACCAATTGTGCCGCACGTCGTTGGTAACTCGGAGCGAGGCGCGCACGGAGTTGGTGGTTGACTCGATGGATCTCGGCTTTCTCTGCGGCTTTCTCCACCGCCTGCGCCAAATGCGACATCTGGATGGGTTTGGTGAGAAAGTTTTCCGCGCCCCGCCGCATCGCGTCCACGGCTTTTT
>JADFOB010000013.1 GCA_022563055.1 Planctomycetota bacterium | reverse complement strand
GCCAGACGCGGATCGCAACTCAAGGCGTAGGTGTACGCGCGCTCGGACGCGCCGAAATCGCGCGTGCGAAACAGGCAAAAGCCCAGCGCTTCGTGGGCGGGGGCCGAGTTCGAGTCCATTCGGATCGCCGCCGCCAATGCTTGCCTGGCCATCTTCATGCGATCCTGGTTCATGTAGGTGTGGGCGAGGTTGACAAGAACGAGCGGTTGACGGGTGTCACGCTCCAACGCCTCCTTGAAGGCGCTGATCGCCTCGTAGTATTTCTTCTGGGCGTCCAGCGCAACGCCGAGATTGACGTAGGCGTGAGGTCGATCGGGGTCGATGTCGATCGCCTGTTGGAAGCGTTCGACGGCTTGTGGCAGGTCGCCCAACTGCTGGTAACAGACGCCCAGGTTCAACTGCGCATCGAAGTGGTTGGCGTTGATGTCGGTTGCGTGCAGGTAGGCCTGGATCGCTTCGGTAATCCGGTGGGTGAAGTGGTAGAGCTGGGCGAGACTGAGCGTGTCATCAAAGGAGAAGGGGTTCCGACGGATCGCCTGGACGAAACAGTCGATCGCCTGTTCATAGTCTCCCAAGCGGCGGTAGATGATGCCCATTTTAGAATGGGCGATCGCCATTTGCGGCGCAAGCTCCGCAGCCGCCTCGAACTCCGCCAGGGCAGCCTCGAGGTCGTGAACCTCGAGCAGCGACTCTCCCCGGTGAACGTGGCGCTTGGCTTCGTATCTCCTGACGACCGTGCAACCCAGCGACAACGGCATCAACAGATAGACAGACAACACCGCGATGGTGCCTATCCCAAGGCGTGCAAAGCACCAGGCGGCCCGCGAAGGGTGCCGTGCGCAGACCCCCAGCCCGGCCGCACGCCACGCACCTCTATGCCGTCGCTCGCCCATTATTCGATCCAAACACCACGCGAGGTGTCGCCGGCGCATCGAACCAGCTTGTCATTAACCCGCAGGTTCCACACCGCGCCCTCAGGGGAATCCTCCCGCACAGTTTGACGCGATGTTGTGAATGAGTCCAGTGCGGCGGCGACTCGGGATGCCAAGACACGCTCCCACCGCGCGGATTTGATTTCTTCGATTCCCGGCCTAGGATCAATGATCGATCTGAATGATCGACTTGGAAGTGATAAGGATGGCCACTGCATGTCTGAACGCGTTTTGCTAGCGATTCCCGTGTTCAACGAGGAGCGGTACGTAACACCTGTTCTCGATCAAGCCAGGGTGTACTGCCGGAATATCCTCGTCATCGACGATGGCTCGACGGACACGACGCCGGCGCTGCTGGAAAAGAGTGAGGGAATCCACGTCATCCGCCATTCGTTCAACCGTGGATATGGCGAGAGCCTCGCAGACGCATTCCGCTTCGCACAGCGAGAGCAATACGAATGGCTCATTACGATGGACTGCGACGAGCAGCACGAGGCGTCGAGCATCCCGAAGTTCGTGGCGGCGGCATCCCGAGGCGAGGCTGACATCATCAGCGGAACGCGCTACCCCAAGGGGCACGATGCCGACGCGGCTGCTCCGGCGGACCGCCGCGCGATCAATCGGCGGATCACAGCCATGATCAACCAGCGGCTCGGACTGAACATCACCGACGCGTTCTGTGGTTTCAAAGCCTACCGTGTCTCTGCCCTGCGCCATCTGGCCATCACCGTGCCCGGTTACGCGATGCCGATGCAGTTCTGGGTTCAGGTCGCCCGCGCGGGGTTGTGCGTGTGGGAGCTGCCCGTTCCACTGATCTACAACGATGTGACGCGCCATTTCGGCGGGTCGCTCGATGACCCGGCCGTGCGGCTTGCGCACTATCTCGATGTCTTCGAAGCGGAGTTGTCCACTGGCGACGGTGGGTTGGTTCCGCTCGATGCGCGGCGCGCGTGCTGTCGCTGATCCCCGACGAGACCGATGGTCAACTTCACGGAACTCACAACACCGCCAAACCATGGCGACGTGCTGGTGATGCCTTCACCGCGCGAGTGGGCGTCGTCCGCACGTGCAAACGGCACCGCTCTTAGACGTGCCGACCGCGTCCTGGCCGGCTCGACGCTGAGCGACTGGCGGCGCCGGACGCGCGAGGCGATCGTCGGCAGTGACGATGCGCTGGTCATTGTGCTCGGTCATCAACCGGATTTCATTCATCCGGGTGTGTGGGCGAAGCACATCGTGGCGGCGCGGGCGGCGGAGGCTGTTGATGGGATCGCACTGGATCTGATCGTAGACAGCGACTCCGTGAAGCGCTCACACCTGGCGATTCCTTCCCTCAAGGGCGAGCGGGTCACGGTGGAGCCTGTTCGCTTTGCCGATGTTGCGCCAGGATTTGCCTACGAGCAAATTGAGCGGCAGACGCCGGAACGGATCGCCCGCTTCGCGCGCTTGACCCGAGACGCGATGGGAAGCGCTTATGCCGGCTCGCAGATGCCGCGCTTCTTGGATGCTCTGGCATCTCGCGTCGACGCTCGTGATTGGGTCGATCAGTACGTCGGGGCTCGACAGGCCATCGAGGCCGGCTTTGGAATTGCGATCCAGGAACGGCGGATCAGCGAGCTCTGGTGCAGTCCGCTGGTGCTCGACATGCTTCAACATGCGTGCGAGTTTGCAACCGCCTACAATCGCGCATTGGCGTCTTATCGCGTGGCCAACGGCATCCGAGGCACGCATCGTCCCATGCCCGATCTCGTCCGCGATGATGTGCGGTGCGAGCTTCCCCTCTGGGCGCATGACCCGCAGGGCGTTCGGCGTCGCCTCTTCGTCGCCGAGGAGGGCTCCTCGCTGCGATTGCTAGCCGGGCAGCGCGAGATCGGCGTGCTCGATGGTCGCTGTCTTCACTCGTGCCAAGATCTTGAGGCTGCGTTTGCGGAGCTGGGCGGCTGGCAACTCAGGCCGAGGGCGCTGGCGCTGACCATCTGGGCTCGATTGCTGTTGGCTGATCTCTTCGTCCACGGCATCGGTGGAGCCAAGTACGATCGGATCAGCGATGCGATCATGGCTGACTACTATGGGTTGACCCCACCGCGTATGGCCTGCGTATCCGCGACGCTTCACATGGACATTCCGCCCGGTACCGCTACGGCTGAGACGGTGCGCCGCTGTCGGCATGCGGTGCGCGACGTCCAGTGGAACCCGCAGCGGCATGTTTCAGCCGGGCACAGTGCGGAAGCATTGATCGAACAGCGTGCGGAAGCCATTCGCCGGGCACAGAGCCTTCGTCATCACGCACCGAGAGACCGTTTGGGACGGCGGAACGCATTCAACGATATCCGTCGGGCCAGCGCGGGTCTGCTGGATTTGAGCCCAAACCTTCTGGCGGCGAGAAAGGCGGATTTGGACAGGGCGATTGCTGAGAATGAGCAGCGTAAGATCGCCAGGGGACGGGAGTCCTTCTTCGGTCTGTACGATACGAACCGTCTGGTTCAACTGCTGGATGCCCTTCCCGCGACGCGTGCATTTCGTGTATAGTCAGGGGCGAGTAGGCGGGGCCACAACGCCGCGTCCGGTTCGACGGGCGCGCGATATCACGCGCCACGGGAATCGCGCTCTGACGCCGACGCTTCGGCGGGTGATCCAGGAGTGGGACACCGAGAGAGTCCACCCGTTGACTTGCAACGGAGCACCTGCACGGGAGATGCCGATGACTGAGGAAAGGACCGAGGGCGGGCTGTACATCGACTCCAACTGGAAACAGGAAGCCGCCGCCGAGAAGGCGCGCCTCGTCGCGGAGGAAGCGAAAAAGAAGGAACAGGGCGTCAAGCAGACGGCATCCGGCGCAGCGAGCCCCGAGCTTTTCCTGGAACTGGTGAACCTGTTGGCGATGCAGGCGGTGATCGGGCTGGGCGGCTACGATGGACCGGGCGGAGACCGCCTCCCGCCCAACCATGAGGCCGCGAGACACCACATCGACATGCTCGATGTCCTGTTGGAGAAGACCAAGGGGAACCTCGCCGATGATGAGCTCCAAGCGCTCGAGCGCGTGCTTCACGAGCTTCGCATGCAGTTCGTGGCTGTCGTAGGCGGGGCAGACGGTGTGCCCGGCGTACCGCCCGAGTCGGGGAAAACACCGGAGAAGAAGATGTAGTGCTCTGTCACGCTTATTTTGACCCGTTGGCTGAGTCATATGTGGCCCAGCCGCCCTCGGCTGGGCGGATTCCCAGACACAGCGGTGGGCCGCTGTGCCACACGATGTAAGCCTCTCGCTGATGGCTGAAAGCTGACAGCTTGTTAAACACGCTCTAAGAAAGAGAGTACGTTGCTCGTACTACCCATTCGAACCGAGTCGGATACGCGGCGCACGCCGCTGGTCAACTACGGGTTGATCGGCGTGAACATGCTCCTGTTCTTTCTGCTGGACGAGGGTGTCGCGGGCAAGACGATGGCTTCGTTCGGCGATCGGTATCTTGCTTTTCATTCGGATTCCCCCGCGTTCCACCAGTTTTTCACCTACCAGTTCGTCCACGCGGGTCCGATGCACGTCCTCGGCAACATGTTGTTCCTGTGGGTGTTCGGCAATAGCGTCAACGGAAAGATGGGCGGCCTTCCCTACTTGCTGTTCTACCTCGCCGGCGGCGTATTCGCAGCCTGGGGCTACGCGCTGGTCAGGACGGAGACGTTTCACCTGGTCGGAGCGTCCGGTGCGATCGCGTCGATCACGACAGCCTACCTGGTGCTGTTCCCCCGAAGCCGGGTGACCGTGCTGGTCTGGCTCTTCTTCATCTACTTTTTCGAAGTGTCGGCGATGATTATCATTGGATTCAAGATCATCGTTTGGGATAACATCGTTGCACCGCTCCTGGCGGGATCGGGGGATGTCGCCCACAGCGCTCACCTGGCGGGTTATGTCTTCGGGTTTGTCGGGGCGTTGGGATTGCTCCTGGTGCGGGCGATCCCTCGGGATCAGTTTGACATACTCGCACTGTGGAAGCGGTGGAACCAGCGGCGGCAATTCGCGGCGGCGATGGCACAGCCCGGTGCCGCCGAGCGTGCGCGGTACGGTGACGTCGCACGTTCGAAGCCGGATGAGCAGGAGGCACAAGTCGCCCTCGACGAATGTCTCGATGAGGTTTCCGATCTACGCAAACGCATCGGCGAGAGCCTTGAACAACAGAACTTGGATACGGCGACTGCCTTGTACGAAGAGCTTCTCGCCGTCGATCCACGGCAATGCCTCTCGGAGCGAGAGCAACTTGCGATCGCAAGGGAGTTCTACTCGACACGCCGTTTCGCGCAGGCGGCTACGTCGTTTGACCTGTTTATCCAGTTCTTCCCGCGCTCGACGGAGCTGGGCAACGTGACGTTGCTGGTGGGAATCATCTACGCGCGGGATCTTCGGCAGTACGAGGCTGCGGATCAGCACTTGACACGGACGTGGGAGACGTTGCGGGACGATAAACGCCGCCGGCAGTGTTTCGGCTGGCTGTCGGATGTTCGGGCTGCCCTGGGGCGCCCCGCCCCGGAAATCTAAACGCCCGTGCGCGTTTACGCGCCATTCTTTCCGAGCCCCAAGCGCAAGCGCGGGGGTTTTCAAGAGGACCGGTCGCTTGCGCTCGCGGCTCGGAAAAGCGGTGCCCAATCGCGCACGGTGATGTAGCATGGATGCTTTGGTATGAAGGAACTGGCGTATCTAAACGGTGTGTTCGGTCCGATCTCGGAGGCGAAAGTCTCGATTGAGGATCGGGGTTTTCAGTTCGGCGACGGCATCTACGAGGTGGTGGCTGCTTACGGTGGCCGACCTTTCCTGCTCGAACAACACATGCGTCGCCTCCGGCGAAGCGCGGGCGCGATCGGGCTCGACTACGACTTTGACGCAGAGCCGATCGAGCCGATCATCGCGGAGGGTCTGCTCCAAAGCGGCGCTTGCCACAAGGCCCTGATCTATATTCAGATCACGCGTGGGGTGGCTGCACGTTCGCACGTCATCCCGCAGGCGCTTTCGCCCACCGTGATCCTGACGTTCAAGCCTATGCCGAAGGTGTCGGAGGATCTGCGCTGTCGCGGAGCGCGCGTGGTGACAACGCCCGAGGTTCGCTGGTCGAACTGTTATATCAAGGCGATCACGCTCCTGCCCAATGTGCTTGCCAAGAACGACGCGACGAACCGAGGGTATGATGATGCCATCTTCGTGACCCGCTCGGGCGAGGTCCGTGAATGTACGTCCGCCAATATGTTCATGGTCCAGGGCGCGACCGTCGTGATCCCCCCGCGCACGGAGTCGATCCTGCACGGGGTGACGCAGGCGCTCCTGATGGAGTGCGCCGCTTCCGCGGGGATCGCCTTCGAGGAGCGGGTTTTCGACGTCGAAACGATGTTGTGCGCGGAGGAGTTGTTCATGTCGTCCACGACGGTGGATGTGCTCGGGATCACGTCGGTCGATGACCGCCCGATCGCCGATGGCCGGGTCGGTCCGACCACGCGGCGGCTCTTCGACGAGTTTCAGGCTCAAACGCAAGCGTTCGCCGCCGGCACACCCCAATCCCTTGTCGGCTGAGTGCGCGCGGAAGAAACGTGCGAGCGCCCGCTCGCGGCCAATGTGTCGCCCTCGACGGCTCATTGGGGATCCGTGTATTTCGGGAGGGCGAGGCTCCTGCCGAGCTACAGCCATCATGGCACGTGAACCTCGCGGCTCGCCAGGAGGCTCGCCCTCCCAGGGGTTCCGCCCAAAGCGTGACGCACCTGGACCCAGGTAGGTCGCTCCCTATGCTGGACCCGGACGGGTCGCGCCCTATAATGTGCTGTGGGGTGGCGTGTGGGCCGTGCGGGTCGGCCGTGGCGGGTGCATGCCGGCCGGGCACGTGGGAGGAATCGCTGTTAAAACCCCTGAAAGTCCACAAACGACCGTTTGCGATCCGGAGGCTCACGCGGTGTTGACACACGGAGCCCCTCGAACGCCGCACCCCGTGCTGTGGGTGATTGCGACCGCGCTGGTCGTCATCGCGGTGTCGCTCGTGGTCCGGTCCGACGGCCCGGGATTGGTACCCCCGGCCTTGGGGCAGGCTGTGATGAGCGGTGGGGCACGAGGCGTCTTTGCGTTCTCGGGGCAGCTCTCGAAGAACACCTACGGGGTCTACGTCGTGGACGTGGATGCCATGACGCTCTGGACCTACGAATACCTGCCGCACAAGGGGTGCCTGCGTCTGGCCGCCGCCCGGACGTGGCGGTATGATCGGTACCTGGAGAACCATAACATCTGTGACCTGCCGCCCGACGTGGTGGAGCAGATGGTCGAGGAGCAGCGGAAGTACAAGCTGCGGGAGACCCAAGGCGAGATGCCTTAACCGCCCGTTGAAAAGTAGTCCCGGCGCGCCGGGATCCCCCGTGGCGGCCGTAGAGCGCCGGAGAACGTCGGTTCGGGAAGCGTCGTAGAGTTTTTCAACGGGCTCTGAACCGATCCCGTATGTAGTCGATACTGGAACACAGAGCAGGCATCCATGGCAAAGATGTTTTATACAGTCGAAGAGGCTGCCAAGCGGTTGGGCAAGACGGAGGACGAACTCCGGGCGTTGGTCCGCGAGGGCACGCTGCGGGAGTTCCGCGACGCGGGAAGCACCAACTACAAAGTCGACGAGGTCGACCAGATGGCCGAGGCGGCGGGCGCCGATTCCGGTGGAGCCGCGGCCTCCTCCAGCGGTGGGATCGTCCTTGAACCCGCGGACGATTCTTCCATCGAGCTGTCCCCATCGGGCAGCGACATCCTGAGCTTGGAAGAGGTGGACGCTTCGGATGTGACGGCGGCCGGTTCCACGACCAGCACCCAAGCCAAAGAGGAAAGCGTCGTTCCCTCCGTCGGGATCAACGTCTTCGATGACGACGAACTTGACGAGGCTGTCGACCCGCTCGCGCAAACGGCTGTCAGCGACGTAGCCGGTCTGGGAATTGACGGGACGGGCAGCGGTTCGGGCATCATGAATCTGACGCGCGAAAGCGATGACACGTCGCTTGGCGCGGACCTGATTGACGAAATCTACACCGGCGAGAAGACCACGAGCGACGTCGAAATGGGCGATGCGACTCGTGCGGGACTCGATGAATCCATCCCCGAAGCACCGGACGGAGAAGAGGTCTTCAGGCCCGAGGTTGACCCATCAGCCAAACCAAAGACAACGACCGTCCAGGTTGTGGAGTATGGCCCCGACGCGGTCTCGTCGGGCCTCACGGCGCTCATGGTGGTGGCGGTCGTCGTGATGTTGGTGGGCGGGCTTTCCGGCGCCGCGATGGTACGCGGCGTCGTGCCCGGAATCATCGAGCAGATTTACGATAACCTGATGATCTTTGCCGGCGCGGCTGTGGGTGTTTCCGTGATCGCGGCGGGTGTTACCTACATCCTGGCCAAGCGGTCCGGATAGCCAGGGCGCAGGGGCCATGGCTGGTGCTAGATCAGAGCTGGTCTTGTGGGTTGGTCCTTGTGGCACAGCGGCCCTCCGCTGTGTCTGGGCAAACACCCAGGCGCGGGCGGATGGACAAACACCCAGCCGGGGGCGGATGGACAGACACCCAGCCGGGGGCGGCTGGGCTACACGGACCTCGGCAACTCACGGAAGCAAGTGCGAGGGAGTATCAGTGGGTTTTTTCAGCGCTACGTAGACATCGGGTCGGGTGCGGGAAAAAAGCGGCGCGGGTGCGCGGATTCATGTACGGGCGGCGACGGTTGGGTTCAGGCAAAGGAGGCATGTCATGCGGCGGGGCAAATGGATTGTCGGGATGGTGTTGGGTTGTTGGGTGGCGGCGTTGGGAACCGGGTGCGCATCACTGGATGATCATCGCCGGCTGCAAGCGCTGAACAGGAACCTCGAGGCGGAGAAAATGACGCTAAGCCAGGAGTTGTTCGACGCGCGCAGCTCCGTGGATGCGCTCCGCCTGCGGTCGGAATCCTGCGAGCGCGAATTGGACGCCAAGGGACAGATTGTCGCCAACCTCCAGAGCGAGAATGAGCTGCTGGATGAAATGCGACAGACCGCGCAGGCGGCGCTCGAGGAGATGAGCGGGAAGTTCGCCGACATCACCATCGCAGCGCCGATGCTCCCCGAGAAGCTCGACAGCGCCCTGAGGCGATTTGCCGAAGTGCATCCCGAGGCCGTCGCCTACGACCCGATTCGCGGGACGGTTAAATGGAAGGCGGATCTGCTCTTTGCGCTGGGCAGCGATGTCGTTCGGGAGTCATCGTTGGGAACGCTGAAGCATTTTACGGAGATACTCAACTCCCCGGAGGCCGCTGATTTTGAGATCATCGTGGTGGGACACACCGATAACCGACCGATATCGCGATCCGCGACCAAAGCCAAACATCCAACGAACTGGCACCTGTCAGCCCATCGAGCGATCGCCGTCTCGGACGTGCTTCAGAAGAACAAGTATACGCCCCAGAGAATCGGTGTGATGGGTTGCGGTGAATATCGACCCGTTGCGGACAACTCGACCGCGCAAGGAAGCAGTCAGAACCGCCGCGTCGAGATCTACATCGTCCCGAAGGGATCGATTCTCCGGGCCTCCATTGCGAGCCCCGGATCGGATAGGGCCGTGGCGTCCATGGATGCGACGCCGTAGCACGGAGTATCACGAATCGCGCGACGGCGAGTGAGATCCGAGCCCCAAGCGCAAGCGCGGGGTTGAGGACCGGTCGCTTGCGCTCGCGGCTCGGAAAGAATGGCGCGTCGGCGCGCTCTTGATACGGCAGATGGGGTCATGCAGCGGGGCAAGGTCTACCTCGAAACGATGGGCTGCCAGATGAACGTGCTCGACAGCGAGCTCGTCCTCGGGCAGTTGCGCAAGCTCGGCTACGAACGGACACAAGATGTCACGGTGGCCGACGTCGCCCTTCTGAACACGTGCAGCGTGCGGGACCACGCAGAGCAAAAAGCCCTCTCCCACCTCGGCGCCTGGAAAAAACCAAAAGGGGGCAAGCGTGATATGGTTATCGGGGTGATCGGCTGTATGGCCGAGCGCGACCCCGACGGAATCTTCGCCAAGATGCCGCACGTGGATCTGATCTGCGGCCCCAGCGAGCTCAACAAGATCCCCGCGCTGATCGAGGAGGTTCAGGAAAACCGTGCGCGGGCGATCGCCCTGTCGCAATCGTTGTCACGCAAGAGCACGCCCTTGCAGCGTTCCCACCAGTACGATTCCGTCGAGGCGCTGGACTTGTCGCGCGACCCAGCGCCCGATCAACGCGTGCTGCAAGCCTACGTCCGGGTCCAACGAGGCTGTGACAAGTTTTGTACGTTCTGCGTCGTTCCCTTTACGCGCGGCGCCGAGCGGAGCAGGCCCCCGTCGCAGATCATCGAGGAAGTCAAAATGCTTTCGGACCGGGGCTGCCGGGAGATCACGCTGCTGGGGCAGACGGTCAACAGCTACGTCCACGACGAGAACGGTCGGGCGGTCCGCTTCGCCGAGCTGCTGACCAACGTGAGCCAAGTCCCCGGGATTGATCGCGTACGGTTTGTCACGAGCTATCCCGGCGATTTCACGGACGACATCTTCGAGGTCATGCGAGACGTGCCGGAGGTTTGCGAGTACCTCCATCTCCCCGTCCAAAGCGGCAGCGATCGGATTCTCGAACGCATGCGCCGGCGATACACAGCCCAGCGGTTCGTGGAGTTGATTGATCGGGCTCGTGGCTATGTTCCCGACATCTCCTTAGCCAGTGACTTCATCGTCGGATTCTGCGGCGAGACCCAGAACGACCACGAGGCGAGCATGGGGCTGATCGAGCGATGCCGCTTCAAGAACATCTTCGTCTTCAAGTATTCACAGCGCCCCGGTACCGCAGCGGACAAGCGTGAGGTGGACGACGTGCCGGACGAGGTCAAGAAGCGCCGCAACGTGGATCTTCTCGATCTGCAAGAGAGCATCTCTGTCGCCGCCAACCGCGGGCTTGTCGGTTCGACCGTCGAGATTCTGGCGGAGGGTTATAGCAAGGCGGCTCTCAAGGCACAGGAGGCGGAGCAGACACGCGGCGAGGAAGTCGGGTGGCGGCGGTCCGACCAGCTTGTCGGGCGGACGAAACAGGATAGGATCGTGGTCTTCCCAGGGAGACCGGAGCACATCGGGCGCTTGGTCGACGTTCGGATTGAGGCTGTGACCGCGCTGACGTTACACGGCGTGCTGACTCAGAGCGCAGCCCGAGCCGAGCGAGACCGTACGCCGGGTGGCGTAGTCCTTCCGGTCGTACGTTCACGATGAAGCCGCAAGTTTCTTGTGGCGCTTTGGCGGTGGATGACTTGAACTCACGGCGGGATTGTGTTATCCTTGTGCAGGTTGGCTGCTCCGTGACGGACGGTCGGTGATAGGGATGTCGAAACTCGTAGGACGCTAGAGAGAAGCAGGTCAACGATGACGACAGCAGTTGAAACAAAGCCGC
>JADFOB010000252.1 GCA_022563055.1 Planctomycetota bacterium | reverse complement strand
TACTACTCAATGAACCGGCGTTGTTGGCGGAGGTAGGCGGTCTCCCCGACGTCGAGCGCATTGAAGACGAGCGAGACCGCTGCATTGCCAAGGCCATCGGGGAACTCTTTGACGAGTTCGGCGAGTTTGGCCCGGCTGACGTGCTGGTTCGCTGTCACGAGGAGGCGGACGCCGCGCGGGTCGCGGAGTTGGCTTCCCGTGGTGCAGCCAGGAGTAATTATGAGAGCACGCTCCGCTTGGCGCTCGAGCGGATTGAGCGTGCGTCCCGTACACGCGGGCTCGACGTCGAGACACGGATGCTGGCGTCAGCGGAATCTCAAGGATCCACCGACGCAGCGGGCCGACTGGAGACGGTCCGCGACGGCGTGAAGGCGCATAGCCACTTTGCACCGCGGCGGATGCTGCGGCAAGCCGCCATGGCGGCGCTGCCAACCGGCGGTGAGGCGACCGACGCTGATACGATGGACAGTAATACGATGGATGGGGATAGGCCCAACACGACGACAGGTGTGGAGCAACAATGATCGAAATCATGGAACAACCCGTGGACCCGATTCAGCTAGCCACCAGCGAGCTCCTCAAGCTCGGCAAGGAGCGTGGCTTCGTCACGTGGGAGGAGATGAATGAGATCCTCCCCGATGACGCCATCGATCCGTCCCAACTCGAGCTGATCATGATGCGGCTCGAGGAGGCGAAGATCGAGACGCTCGATGAGATCGACGCCCAAGGCTACAAGCGAAGGGCGAAGGGCGGACACAAAGGCGGCGAAACCGAACACGGCGGTGCCCACGGCGACAAGTTGGCCGAGGTGGCTGCGCGCGTGACGGATGACGACGCCGCCGCAAAGCGCATCGATGATCCGGTGCGCATGTATCTCACGCAGATGGGTGAGATCCCGCTTCTTTCCAGGGCGGAGGAGATCCGCCTGGCCAAGAAGATCGAGCTGACGCGAATGGCCTTTCGGCAGAAGGTTCTCAAAAGCGACTACTGCGCGGCGCTGGCCGTCGAGATTCTCCAGCAGGTTCACGAAGGTCGGTTGCCGTTCGACCGGACGATGAAAATTTCGACGTCCGAACACCTGGCCAAGGCACGCATCAAAGGCCGCATCCCCGTCAACCTCTCCACCGTCCGCGAGCTCATGGTGCGTAACCAGGAGACATGGAACCAGTTGCATCAATCTCGCATGTTGGTGGGTGCCCGTCGGCAACTGGAGCGAGGCGTGCGGACGCGCCGGCGGAAGATTTCCAAACTTCTCGAAGAGCTATCGCTGCGTACGAGCCGCATTCAACCGCTCATGAAGAAAGTGCGCGGGCTGTACGGGAAGATGAGGGAGCTCGAGACGCAAATCGCCCGGCAGCAGAAGCGGCGGACGATGCCGGACGAGGACTTCACGACCATGAAGGAGGAACTCGCCGGTATCGAGTCGCTTTGCCTGGAGGGTTCGGATGCACTGGGCACGCGCCTCCAGTCCATCCAGCGCGTCTTCTTGGAGTATGAAGATGCCAAGCGCAAACTCTCGGGCGGAAACCTCCGTCTCGTGGTGAGTATCGCCAAGAAGTACCGCAACCGGGGCCTGAGCTTCCTGGACATCATCCAGGAGGGCAACACGGGGTTGATGCGCGCGGTGGACAAGTACGAGTACAAGCGCGGCTACAAGTTCAGCACCTACGCCACCTGGTGGATTCGCCAGGCCATCACGCGGGCGATCGCCGATCACGCACGCACCATTCGGATTCCCGTGCACATGATCGAAACAATGAGCCGGCTGCGCAACACGAGCAAGGAGCTCTTGCAGGATCTGGGACGCGAACCGACGATCGATGAGATCGCCCAGCGTGCCAAGATGCCCGTCACCGAATGCCGGCGCGTTCTGAAGATATCGCGCCATCCGATTTCGCTGGATCGCCCGGTCGGCGAAAGTGAGGATTCCTACTTCGGGGACTTCATCGAAGACGAACGGGTCGACTCCCCTGCCACCACGGCAGGGGGCGGCATGCTCAAGGATCGCGTCGAAGAGGTGCTAAAGACGCTAACCTATCGCGAGCGGGAGATCATCAAGCTCCGCTACGGGATCGGCGACGGGTACACCTACACACTCGAAGAGGTCGGCAAGATCTTCAAGGTGACGCGAGAACGCGTGCGACAGGTGGAAGCCAAAGCGATTCGGAAGCTCCAACACCCCGTGCGCGCACGCAAGCTCGAGGGCTTCCTGGACACGATGGTGGACTTGATGGCGCCGGAGATCACCACGTAGCGTTCCGACGGTCGTGATTCGAGAGTGCCATGGGCAAGTGCCCAGTTGCGCGTAGTGAGCCCGCATTCCTTATCACCGCAGAGGTCGCTGAGTTCGCAGAGACAGTAGAAGCTCGTGACGCGGTTCAACGGACCACCTTGGGGGAAGCATGTCACAAAACCTTTTGTGTGACATGGTGTTTCGGACGGAACGCGCGGGCTTGAATCATAACCTCCTTCGCGAACGGTCTCCGCGAACTCCGCGGTGAGATATCCTCGGCTAGTTGTTCCCGAATGCACGAGCAAATCCCGGCGCGCCGGAATCCATCACTTCACGTGTGACGTGGTGCGTGACACTTCCGGCGGCCCGCCGGTCGGGACATCGGAACGGGCGCCAACATGGATGCGCCACGCAATCAGAGCCCCGAGCGTCAGCGAGCGGGTTGTCTGGTGCGACGCTGCGATCGGTGATACCCCGCGCTTGCGCTTGGGGCTCTGATCAGTGCCGCCTGGACTGTCACGGATCCCGCAGATCCCCCCATCCTGTGGTGGCGTAATCCTATGGAGCCGTTCGCAATTTCAACTAAGAATGGCATTGACCCCAGCGACTTCGTCGTATTTGGAAGGTCAACCGAGACCCGGTCATCAAGAAGAGTAGCCAGCCGATGG
>JADFOB010000251.1 GCA_022563055.1 Planctomycetota bacterium | reverse complement strand
GATATGGGCTCTTTCCGGAATGGTCGACCACCCGTGAGAAGAAGGACGATCAACGCGCCCGCGAGCAGGGTAGCCGATGGTTCAGTATCTGGACTCTCACGCTGGTCGACGGCGAACCCCGGTATCCCACGGAACTGGCCGCCAGTGCGCGAGAGGCCATGATCCTGCCTACGTGGAGCCCCGGAGGCGAGCAGATCGCGTTCGCCGGTACGGAGAGCCTGCTTACGCCGGACCCGACAGCCTCCCCCATGTCTCCATCCGATAACGGCTACTTCGACATCTGGATCGTCGGCGCCGACGGACGCGGTCGAGTCCGGCTCACCGACGGCTTCACGGTCAATTACTCCCCGACCTTTTCACCCGACGGGCGGGTCTACTTCACCTCCAGTCGATCGGGAAGCGAGAACGTGTGGTCGCAGCTTCCCGCCGGTCCGATGATGACCGACCTGGGGCAGGATACGATCACCGGTGGTTCCCGTGGAGTGGGAACCGCAAGGGTCGTGACCGGACCACGGGCACGAACCGTCTCCGAAAAGAGCGTTGTCGGCAATGGGCGGAAAACAAGCGTTTCGGACAAAAGGACGCCTTGAGATTAGACGATGACTTTTGTGAGCCAACGTCGCCATGTTACCGGGGAAGGGTTGCGACGTACGGAGGGAAGTCCCTCGCTGAGGTGGGACAATCGGCAGGGATGCCGAGAAAGCCGGGCAAGGATGGCCGAGCGAACGTGGCTCAAAACGTGGGCATGGATGCCAACGGCGTTGCCGAAGGTAGCTTTGCTGCTGTGTGCGGGAATGCCGGTCGGGTGCTTCAGTGAGCAGCGGGCACAGCCCGTGTTCATCGCCAACCCCGATCTGGGTTCCATGACGATTGCGGTCGCCCCCGCACTGAACCAGAGTGGTTCGGCGGACTTCGATCCCAGTCGTTTTGCCGACCTGATGGCCAGCGAGCTTAGCTACGCCGACGGTATCTCCGTGATACCGGTCAGTCGCGTTCTGGCCGTTTTGGCGGCTCACGAAGTGGATCACGTGAAGTCGCCGGCACACGCACTCGAGCTGCTCGGTTGGCTCGGTGCGGATGCGGTTCTTGTTTTTGCGGTAACAGAGTATGACCCCTACGACCCGCCGAACATCGGAATCACCGCTCAACTGTACGGGGCGAGGCCTGGGCGGCGTGGTCGGACAATGGACCCGATCGCGCTTTCTCGGAATGCTACGCTCGCCGCGTCGGTTGAAAGAGGGTCGCCCCGAGGGCTCCTTGCCCAGACACAAAGGGTGTTTGACGCATCCCATGACTCCATTGTGGACGAGGTACGGGCATTCGCGAGGCGCCGCGATGGCGACGCGAGTCCGTACGGATGGAGAAAATACGTGGTCAGCCAACAGCACTTTATCCGGTATTGCTCTTACGCCACCATCCGGACGCTGTTGGACTGGCAAGACGACTCGACACTCGCGGAAGGAGACCTGCGAGCGGCAAGGATGCCATGACTGAGATTCGGCAGTTGTCATTGGTCAAGGGCGAAGAGCGGTTTGTATTCCGCTATCCGCCCGGACAGGAAGCGGAAGTCATCGACGCTTTTGCGTCGCTGGCTTCGGACCGGACGAGTGAATTCGACTGGTTCGACGCGGCTGTACTCAGTTATCAGATGGGTCGAAGGTTAGAGACGGAGCTCGATCAGATCGCCACATAGCTGGCACAGGCGGTAACCGTTACCCGATCCGAGGATGACGATCAGGGATGACGCATTGGATTCGCCGAGCGTACTGCGATCATGGCTGAGCAAACAATCATCGATGAGTTCCTGAACTATCTGCGGTTCGAACGACACTTCTCGCCCCACACGGCGAAATGCTACGCAGCCGACTTAGCGCAGTTCTGCGCTCACCTGGGCGGCGATACGGCCCGGGCAAGTGGTCGCCAGCATTTCGGTGCGTTCGTTCCTACGGACGATACCCCGACGGGGACGACCGTCGATGGGATGATGACCGAGACGGCCGTCCTGGTCGAGATCAGTGTCCAACAGAAGCTGCGCGATGTCACACCGGAGGACATCAAGGACTTCCTGGCTTTTCTGGGAACGCAGAACTACTCGAAGTCCACGATCGCTCGCAAGCTCGCCACGCTGCGCAGCTTCTACAAGTTCTGCCTGCGCCGCGGACACGTGCAGTCTCATCCGCTGGCATCGATCCGCACGCCCAAGCAGGAAAAGCGCCTGCCGAAATTCCTCGAGCTGGACCAGATTGCGCGGCTGCTCGCGGCGCCCGACACGAACACGCTCCTGGGGGCGCGAGACCACGCAATGCTCGAGGTTCTGTTCTCGACGGGCGTTCGTGTGAGCGAGCTTGTCGACTTGAGCTTCTCGGATGTCAACTTCGAAGGCGGCACCATTCGCGTACGCGGCAAGGGCAAGAAGCAGCGTACCACGCCCGTGGGCCCCACCGCGATCGCAGCCATCGTACGGTATCTCGAGTTGCGCCGGGCGGACGTGCGGGCGGCCACCTTCGACCAAAACGCCCTTTTCGTCAACAAGCACGGGCAACGCCTCAGCACCCGGAGCGTACGCCGCAAGCTCGACAAGTACCTGAGCCAGGCCGGGCTCGATCCGAGCATCAGCCCGCACACCCTGCGCCACAGCTTCGCCACCCATATGCTGAGCAACGGCGCCGACCTGCGCAGCGTGCAGGAGTTGCTGGGTCATCAGTCGCTTTCGACCACACAGATTTACACCCACCTGAGCACGATGCGCATTCGCACGGCTTACGATGAAGCGCATCCACGTGCGGTGTGATGCCTGGTAATAATACGAACATCAAACGCCGCTCAATTTGGGCGGCGTTTTTTTGTAGAGCGGGACAAGCGCAGCGGCCCCGCCATGCTGACGGGACAGTGATTGCAAAGCGGGAACAGGAGCACAAGAATCCGAAACCATG
>JADFOB010000012.1 GCA_022563055.1 Planctomycetota bacterium | reverse complement strand
CGTAGAACGATGGAGCCGTGCGCTCAAGGGTGATAGGCCAAACTGGGGGGCGAGGTCTCTCCACACACGGTGATTCGTGCGGATAGGGAAAAACTGGCCATGATTGAGATCCGGGGCGGCTTGCCGAGCGCTGCGGAACCACTTCCGCACGGATGCGCTCGCTAGCGATCGTGCCGCGATGGCAGGTGTGCTGCTGGGGTTGAGGTGAGCTTCAGAGCCGATGGCTCGCATGTTGTGAGCCTGTGCACGCAGGTTCACAACGCGGTCGAGAGGGCGCTATGAACCCAAGTCCTGGGTTCCTAGCGGGTGGTTTCGCCCCGAACCGAAACGATGTAAGCGCATGAGAGACCTCGACTTACGTCGAGGTTATCTCCAGGTCCTTATAGCGGGGGCAGGACTCGAACCTGCGACCTCCGGGTTATGAGCCCGACGAGCTGCCAACTGCTCTACCCCGCAATCGTTGGCGGAACGGTACCGAGCATCTATTGGCTCGTCAACCCCTTGACTCGTTACCCCGCCGGCTGGTCAAGCCCACCGAGGTCCGAGGCTATCCGAGGCCCGCACCGGCTATCCGAGGCCCGCTCCCGCTACCCGACGCCGGCCTTCCGGGGAGGCGCAGGTGTCGAGTGGATCTGGATGATCCGCCACACGTCTTCCTCCTTGGCGAAGTTGATCGTCTGCATGAACTCCTGCATGGAGCTGCCACGCGACTTCAAGCGTCCCTCGTAGGTGAGCTTGCCCGACAGGAAGGCACTGTCGGTGGATACATGGGAAGAGTCGACAACGAAGCGAACCTGCAACATGCGGTATCGATCCCGGTTCCTCTCAATAGTCTTGGTGTAGGCCTTCAAGACCGCCGTCTTGCCCTTGATCGTCTCCCCGGTCGCCGTCACGACGGTGCAATCGTCCGCAAGAAGCTCGCCCAACCGCTCGATCGACGTCGAGTCGTTTGTACGAAACGCGGCTACGAATTCCTGCGCCAGGTAGTGAACCGCCCGAACATTCTCACGTGCTGCGGCTTTAGAGGTCGTTGGGCCGGGCTCCTGTGAAGTCGGTTTCTTCGTCACCGGCTTGCTCGTTGGCTTTCCTGGATCGGTAGGCGCTGAGGAGCCGTCTTGTCGCCCAGTTGGCTTGTCGTTCCGAGCGGTCTTGCCGATGGCGACCTGTTTCGCGCCGGCATCGGTCGTTTGCTGCCCACCAACGCCGGGCGTGGACTCAGCCCCGGTAGATCCTGTTGGCTCCGTCGTGGCATCAGGCCCACTCGCTTGTTTGGATGCCGGAGTCTTCCCGGCGGGCTGGTCGACCTGCGTAACCGCTTGATCGGTGACGCCGGGCTCTGCGGGCCGGATGTATAAGTACCAGATGGCTGCGAGGGCCAGGATGCCCAGACACGCAGCCGCACCCGCGATGATCAAGCGGCGCGGCCTGCGTTTCGCGCGGGCTCTCTTCTCCTCGGCTTCGTCATGCGTGGCGTAGGGATCCGGAACGGTGACCTCCCGCCCACAGACGCCGCACTTGGCAACCCGCCCGGCGAACCGCTCGGCCATGACGATCTCATTATGGCATTCGCAGTAGAACCGGATGACGCCGGGCACATCGAGAGATACGCGGGTCGCGGACGCGAACGGTTCCAAATCCAGCAAGGGGCGCCAGTCGAGCATGCCCTCCTGCCATGCGGCGGAGGAGCGGTCGAGCTCGCCCTTTTGCCACCGGGCAAGAAGCTGCTCCGTGCTGAACGGTCCGGCCGACTTTTTCTCTCCCTCGCGACGGAGGTACCAGACACGGTCTTTCTCTGCCATGGTCCTGCCTCCAAGCTGAGTATACCCGGATCGCCGCGGCTCCACCCCTTTCTACCGCGAAACGACCGTCCCGACCAGCGAAATCCGAAACCGGGACCGCAAGACTTCGTCACTTCTTGTCGGCGCGCACCCAATCGCCTGCTCAGTCGCTTAATCGGGCCGGCGGTGCAGTCGCAGAGACGGAAACATCACGTGTACCGGATGGAGCCCCGGTGCGGGGCGGGCGAACGCGCGGTGGGCGCTCCATCAGGAAGGATATCCGATCCAGATCGTCCGGTGCGATCGCGCGCTGGAGTATCCGCTTGGCTGTCCGAAGATCCGTACGGCGCGTCACGTGTGTCAGGAGCACCTGAGCATCGGGGATCGCTGCCAGGATCTGCGGTAGATGGTCGACGTGGATGTGACGGCCCGCCCTGGCACGCGTCCGATGGTCACGCTCGAAAAACGTGCATTCCACGACGATAGTCTGGCTGGAACGTACGAAATCGAGTTCCAGGAATCGACCGATGGCGGTATCGCCAGTGTAGGTCAGGAGCGGAATCTCCAGCCATTGATCGATCTCGATGCCTTTTTTCTTGAGGGCGACCAGTTCCGGACCGGTCTTACCCCGAAACTCCGTCTTGAGCTTGTGCCGCCTTTCGATGAGCGTAAAACCCAGGGCACTCGCCCCGTGGTTGACGTCGAAGGGGCGGACAAGCAGGCCCCGCCTGAGCGTCACATCCTCCAGATGCTCGACGCCGTAGACCTGCCCGGGAGAGGGATGGCCCTCAATGTCGCTCCAAATATCCATCAGCTTTTGGATCGGCTGGGCAAGGCTGCGATGGACGATCACGCGACCCGGCGCATTTCCCACGAAGGTGCGCTGCGAGAAGTAGTAGGCGACGCCGGCGGCATGGTCCATGTGTCCGTGCGAGAGGCACACATTGTCGATCGAGATGACTTCGCGCGGGGCACGCCCGATATCGAAACAGACATTGTATTCCGGCGCCGCGACGACCGTTTCCTCGCCCGCGAGGGAGAAACCGAGGATCTTGATCCCGCCCAGCGTTTTATGAACAAGTCGTCCCATGGCCTCGTGTCCGCGACATCCAGTCGTTCCGGCATTGCAAGGCCCGGCTACCGTGGCGGTCGGGGACTCGCCGGGTTCGCGTCTGCAGCAGCGTCATCGTAGGTCATTTGACACCCAACATCTAGTAGATACGCTGAGATTCGGTGTGGATGTAGAGACCGCCACTCGGCTGTGAGCAACGATCATGTTGTGCCCGGCTTGCAAGGAAGACAACAACAAGGTGATCGACTCCCGGATGACGGAGGGTGGGCAAGCGATCCGCCGCCGGCGCGAGTGCTTGACCTGCAAGCGGCGCTTCACGACAAAGGAGCGGTTGGAAGAGGCACTCCGCCTGGCGGTCATCAAGGTGGGCGGTCAGCGGGTTCCGTACAACCGCGATAACGTCCTGGGCGGCGTGGCCCGCGCGTGCTGGAAGCTGCCGGTCACCGAGGACGAGCTTCAACAGCTCGTCGACCACGTCGAGGAGGAGCTGTTCGCCAACCACGACCGCGAGGTGGCCACGGAACAGATCGGTCATTACGTCGGGCAGCACCTCCGACGCCTCAACCAGGTGGCCTACGTTCGCTTCATGAGCGTCCATCGGCAATACAGCACCGTCGACGAGTTCGTGGAGGAGGTCTCGCAGGTGCGGGTCCAGGTCGCTCAGGACAACCCCACGCAGCAATCACTCTTTTGAACCAGACGATGGCGGCGGAAACGAACGTCACACGGACTCGTCCCGATCAGCGACGGCTGCTTGTCTTCGACGAATTGTCGCAGGTCATGCCGGAGGTCCGCCGTCTCGTGCCGGGCTACCAGGCAGTGGGAAACTGGACGCTCGCCCAGATTTGCAAACACCTTGCGGACAGCTTCGATGGGTCGCTGGATGGATTCGACCTGAGTGTACACCGTCTCAAGCGGTTTTTCATTCACCGCCAGATGCTCAATCGGGCGCTGACCAAAGGAATCCCGCCGGGCTACACCGTGAACGAGAACCTGTCACCGCCCCCAGACGTGGAACTCGAGCCTGCGGTCGATGCTCTTTCGCGGGCGATCGATCGCTACGAGAACCATCGCGGAGACCTTCACGCGCATCCGCTGTTCGGTCAGCTACCACGAGAGATGTGGGACCGTGTCCACCGCGTGCACGCCGCCCATCACTTGAGTTTCGCAATTCCACGACCCTGTGCCACTGCTCTGTGAGCAGTGTGTCAGGTTTTCAACCTGAGCTACGCGCCAAACCATCCGCGCAATCAGAGCCCCGAGCGTCAGCGACGGGTTTCCGAGCCCGTAGGTCGGGCTTTGCCCGACGGAACGTCTACCTGCTACATCGCCATTTTCGCGGCGGGAAATAGAGTCCTTGCCAACCGAATCGGAGCATTAGTATCGCGACTCCCAGAGCCAAAAGTATCGCCGTTGCCGGTTCGGGTACGACCGATGCTTCGACTCCTGTGTGATAAAGAATGTACGGACAGTCGAAACACCCCGGATCCCATACTAGCTCCCCCTGGAGGCTGATCAGATCGCCGTCGAGCACGACGTCATACTCAAGCTCACCCTCGAGTGGGAAACCGAACAACGACGTTCCGAATATGGTGTCACGAAAGAGAACCACATCTCCATTGAGGTCACCGTTGGAGAAATACGGAGGTTCAAACTCGGCAAACTGGAACGGTTCGAGGTCGCTGCCCAGAATCCGCATCTCAGCAGTGCTCAATTCCTGGTCGATTGTAAGTTCGATAAACGCTTGCGGAGACACGGGCAGATCCCATATCGTTGGAATATGACTACCAATGACTGTGTACGTGCCGGAAGTGATCTCGTATAGGTCCGTAATTGGAGCTGCCCGCAGCGGCAACGCTCCGAGGAGCACAAAGGAAGCAAAAAGGAAGAACTTTTGAACCAACAAGGAATCTGCCACCGAACGATCCTTTCGGTAATGACCTTCTGTTCAGATGCCTCACCACAGTGCCGAATTGAACCCCAGTACAGTATATCGCGATATCGCGCGAGAGCAATTCGACAAGTCGAATTCTCGCTGGGGAAATTGAGCCCGGAGGTCGGGCTTTGCCCGACGGAACATGCTCCAGCCTGCCGATGTCGGGCGGAGCCCGACCTACTTGGGGCGCTGATTATATCCCACGAAACGGATCTTCATCCGCCTCGCTTGTGCGCATGTTGACGCCGGGGAGTATGGATTGCAGCCGCCGGGCCAGGGGCTCGAGGACGGGGCGTTCGCTCGCCCAGTGGCCAAGGGCGATCGCGGTGCAGCCGACCCGCAACATGGTCAACGCATCGTGATGGCGGATCTCGCCCGTCACGATCACGTCTTGCTGACAGAGATCGAGCCGGAAGGGGAGACTGCCGGCAGCGCCGACGACGATGATCGCTCGTTCGAGCGGCTGGTCCTGGGGTCCGACGGTCTGGACGGTGTCGGCTTTGGTCGCGCGCTTCAGCTTACGCGCAAGACTCCGCAGCGTTACCGATTTCGGCAGCGCTCCGACGCGACCGATCCCGCGCACCGGTCGCGGTTTGAGCGGGTAGATGTCGAATGCGGGCTCGTCGTAGGAGTTGGCCCGAAGCATCGCGCGGAGCACGGCCGGTAAGTCCTGCGTTTTGACAATCGTCTCGAGCCGCAGTTCGTCTATGGTCTCGAGCCGACCGCGCTCACCGATCGTCGGGTCGGTTGTCTCGCCGCCCAGGAATGTACCCTGGCCGGCGGAGCGAAAGCTGCAATGCGCGTAATCGCCGATGTGGCCCGCGCCCGCGGCAAACATGGCATCCGTGACCTTCGTTAGATCCGCGGCGGGTACGAACACGACGAGTTTGCACTCGCTTTCGGAAGGGTCGTCCACGTATTCGAGCGGTTCAGTCGCCTTGATCCCACAAGCCCGGGCGATCACGTCGTTCGTTCCCCCGTCGGCGGCGTCCAGAGCGGTGTGCGTCGCGTAGATGGCGATACCCCGGCGGATGCACTCGAAGACGGCTGCGTCCGTGTCCGGACTATCCGCGCGCAGCCGATTGATCGGCTTGAAGATCGGAGGATGGTACGCGAGGATCAGGTCGATCTTCTCTTTGATCGCCTCGGGGATGACCGCCGGTGTGAGATCGATGCACAGCAGCACGCGACGGATTCGCGCGCGTGGATCCCCGACGAGCAGACCCACGTTGTCCCAATCCTGTGCAAGCCGTGTCGGCGAGAGACGTTCCATAGCCCGATCGAAGTCCGCCACGGTCGAAACACCTGCGGCCGGCGACTTGCTCGTGGAACGCTTCGTCATGGATGGCTACACTCCTTCTTCACTAGAACTCGGAATTCCTCGCGCAGTTTCCTGCTGACCGGACCGACACGACCTTCGGAGATCATGTGTTTTTCCACACCCACCACGGGCATGACCTGCATGATCGTGTTGGTGAGGAACACTTCGTCGGCGTCGAGCAGATCATCAATCGTGAGGCGGGCTTCACCGGCCTCGATTTCCATCTCCGCAGCGATCTCGAGCACCACTCCGCGCGCGATGCCGGGGAGCACCGGCGTGTCGAGCGGCGGCGTCTTCACGGCACCATGCTTCACGACAAAGACGTTACTGATCGATCCTTCCGCTAGCTGGTGGTTCGTCGTAAACCAGAGGGCCTCGACACATCGGGCGCTCTGGGCCTCACGAAGGGCGAGCAGTTGCGGCAGGTGGGAGGTCGTCTTGTGCCCGGCGATCGGATCGGTGGGAGATCGGCGGTAGGCGCTCACGATCACGCTGACGCCGTCTTCGTAGAGCTTTGCGGGATAGGTTGTCAACGCCACCGCCGTGACGCAAATGTTGAGCTCGGCTTCGCTATCCGCCTGATTGGCGCGCATGCAGCCGGCGGAGACGGTCATCCGCACTCGCGCGGTTTTGAGGTTAAGACGTTCGAGCAGGGTGTTAAAATCATCCTCGCATGGCAGGCTGTCGCGCTCGATCGGTCTGAGGAGCTTGGCGGCGGATTTCATCAACCGCTGCATGTGAGACTCGAGTCGGAAGATGCGACCATTCTCCGCGCGCATGGTCTCGAACAACCCCGCGCCGTGAAGCCAGCCACCGTCGTCCACACCGATCGACGCTTCGCGCTCGGACAGGAATGCACCGTTGTAGAGGACTTGGGGCGTCACGATACGGTCGCCGCCTCTTGGACATGGCAGCAGGCGGGGCTTTCGCAGTTGAGCGCACGGAACATCCCGGTCGCCTTGGCGAGCATCTCCTCGTATTCCTGCTCGGGCTCACTGTCCGCGACGATGGCGCCGCCGGCGTAGATGTGGACCTTGCTGCGAGTCTGGAGCATCGTGCGAATCGCGATGTTCATGGACATCGAGCCGTCCAGACCGATCCATCCGATCGAGCCGCAGTAGACGCCGCGCGGCGTTTCCTCGATCTCGTCGATGATCTGCATCGCGCGTATCTTAGGCGCTCCGGTCACGGAGCCTCCGGGGAAAGAAGCCCGCAACAGGTCAAGCCAATTCCGACCGGGGCTCAGCATACCCTCGATGGTTGCGACGCGATGGAAAACGGTCGGATGCTGCTCGATCCGGCCAGGGTCCGTCACGCGGATGCTCCCGAACGCACAGACGCGACCCAGATCGTTTCGCATCAGATCGACGATCATCGCAAGTTCCGCGCGCTCCTTATCACTCTGGCCAAGCTGCCGCCGATGGATCGCGTCGAGCGGCGCATCGCCGGTCCTCGGCCGGGTTCCTTTGATCGGACGGGTCACAACGCGCCCGTCGCGAAGATCAAGGAACAGCTCCGGAGAGGCCGACACAATCGCAGCACCGTCCCACGGCAACAGGGCTGCGTGCGACGATGGATTCATCCGGCGCAACCGGCGGTACAGAGACAGCGGATCCGTGTCGGCGTCTGCGGTAAAACGCTGTGTGAGATTGACTTGATAGACGTCGCCCGCTTCGATCCAACGCTGAATCCGTTCGACCCGTGCGAGGTAGGCGTCTCGTGAAATGCTCGCAACAAGCGTGGATGGGCGCGGCGGAGCCGGCGGAGCGGCCTCAGGTGACACTGAGGCTTGGGCTAGCCGGTCGTGCAACGCCGCCAGCCGCGCTGCAACCGACGGGCGCCGCTCGCGAAGCGGTGCGGGCCAGTGGACCGCTATGAGATACCATTGATCCATGTTGTGATCGTAAAGGGCTGCGGCGTCGTACAGGCAGAACTTCGCCGAAAGGAGGGATGGCTCGTGGCGGGTCACTTCCACCACCCTCTCCATTTCTGCGCCCGCCTCATACGTGATATAGCCAATCCACCCGCCGACAAAGGGCGTTGCGGCAACGGGTCCGGCGACCTGCGGGTAGTCAGCCACATGTCGGCCGAGGGCTTTTAGAACGCTCGTGGGGCTTCGAGCATCATGTGTGAACTGATCCACAGGATCGCACGCGAAAATCGAAAACCGATCGTAACCCGTGCTGTGAAGCGAGCTTTCGAGAATAGCCGGGGCTGTGGCGCCGGCGAAACTCACAACGACGTTGTCGATCGGCGGGTTGACCTGGGCAGGTTCGATGACGACCGTAGCGGATGGCCGGAAGGTCCGGTGCAAGACGCGGTTCATGGTGGCCCGGAGTATAGCAGAACAGTTCGGCAGGCGCCAGCCCCGGCGGGTTTGCCGTTTCTTTCGTTGACAGTCGTTTTCGGCGCGGTACGCTTCCGCCTTGATTGGACAGGGAGGACCGTTCACAAACCTTGGCCAGGGGATGGCGAATCATGTCTGAGCGAAACTTCGTAAAGTCTTCAGGGTGTCGGATGACTGTCTGCGGCTTGCTCTTGAGCTGTTTGTGTGGATCTGCCGTGAACGCGGCGGATCGACCGGCGATCGCAACCGGCGAGGTCAATGCGAATGACGTGTACGTGCGAAGCGGGCCTAGCCTGAACCACTACACGATCTGCAAGCTCGCGGCGGGCGATCGCGTCACCATTATGGGTGAGCGCGGAAACTGGTATGAGATCGTGCCGCCCGAGGGTGCGTTTAGCCTCATCTCGGGCGAGTACGTCGATACAGCCGACAACAAGACGGGCGTCGTGAATGGAAACAACGTGCGCGTCCGCGCCGGATCGCAACTGAGCGGTAGCAAGTACACCGTGCAAACCAAGTTGTCCAAGGGTGCCGAGGTCGCCATTCTCGGCGTGAACCCCGATGGTTTCCTCCGCATCGTTCCACCCCCAGATGTCACGCTGTGGATTACCAGGGACTACGTCGTGCCTGTCCCCGCGGAGTTGCTGCAAGCCGATCGCCAAACACCCAAGCCTGCGGAAGTCTCGGACGAAAACCCCGAACAGGCGGAGGCTGCGGGTGATCGCGATTCCACCGCCGAGCCCGCGCAGTCGGCGTGGCACAAACCCTCCACGACGCTCGAAAGCATGCCGCCCACTTCGCAGCGCCGGACGCTGATAGCGATTGACGAGGAGATGCGGACGGAGCTGCAAAAGCCGGTACTGGACAGGAAGCTTGATTCGCTCGTCGAACGCTATGGCGAGATCGCAGCGCAGCAGGAGGACGCCTTTGCAGCCCTCTACGCCACGAGGCGATTGGAGCAGGTGGACGACGCCATCTCGCTCGGTTCCGCCGTGCGGACGCTTCGCGAGCTTGATGACCGGGCGGAGTCCATGCGCCGTGAACTGATGACCAAACGCGCCAATCTGCACACGAGTGAACCACCATCACCGGCGGCGCTCGATGCCAAGGGCGAGCTGCGCGTCAGCGCCCTGTATACGGGTGGGGCGACTCCGCGGCGGTATCGACTGGTCGATCCCGCCGACTCCAGGACGATCGCGTATGCGGAGATTCCTGAGGATTCATCGCTCAAGGTCGAGGATTACATCGGGCGCTATGTCGGGATCCGCGCGTCCAGTGCGCGGTTGATCACCGGCAGCGTCAACTCGATACCAGTCTACGTCGTAAGCGAACTGATTCTCCTGGAACCACCGCGGACCGGGCCGGCGTCCGGATTGTCGAAGGCAAACTAGAGACTGTAACTTTCCCAAGAGGTTGTGCGAATGACATTTGACAAGGTCCGATCGTTCCAAAGGAAGGCGGCGCTGCTGCTCGGTGCCGGCATGCTGCTGCAAACCGGCGGCTGCGACATCACGGGCGGGCTGCTCTCGTCCATCCTAACCACTTTGATCACCAGTCTCGTAACAGGCGCGTTCAACGTGTCGGGCGGGTTCGGCTTCTAAACCACGGTGTGCGATTCGACACCGCTTATCCGAGCCGCGAGCGCAAGCGACCGGTACAGAGCCCCAAGCGTAACCGCGGGGTATTACCGCTCGCACCGTCGCACCAGATAGCCCGCTCGCTGACGCTCGGGGCTCTGATTGCGTGGCGCATCCATGTTGGCGCCCGTTCCGATATCCCGCCGGCGGGCCGCCGGAAGTGTCACGCGCGCCCCGCGCTCGTCCCGCGCCAATCGCCCAGCAAGGGGTTAGCGCGGCGTAGGGTTCTGCTGGGCGATTGGTGCGGGAGAGGCTGGATTCCTGCATGAAGACTCCCATCCCACGCGCGACCGTGATCGGCGACGGGGCGATGGGCACGCTTTGCGCGCTGTTGCTCGCGGGGCGCGGTACGCGCGTCACGTTGTGGGGCCACCGAGCCGAGGACATCGAGGCTCTTCGCGCGGATCGCGAGAACAGGCGGTATCTTCCGGGTCACCCGCTACCCGATACGATCGATCTGGTCAGTGACGACGATCTGGCGTTCGCGGACCCGGTTATCATTGTCTCAGCCGTCCCCTGCCAGCACATGCGGTCGGTGTGGCAACGGCTTGCCGACAGCACCCCGCGCAATGTACCCATCGTCAGCGTAGCCAAAGGCATCGAGATCGACACCCTGCTTCTGCCGACAGCCATCATTCGTGACTGCCTCGGTCAAGTGGCGGTCGCGTGTCTGTCGGGACCGAGCATTGCACCCGAAGTGGCTGCGAAGAAGCCCGCCTCCGTCGTCGTGGCAGCCGAGGATGAGAAGGTGGCTGTCCTCGTGCAGAAGGGAATTGCGGCCAACCACTTTCGCGCCTACACCAGTCGTGACCTGCTCGGCGTGGAACTCGCCGGCGCCGCCAAGAACGTCATCGCGCTGGCGGCGGGGCTCTGCGACGGCATCGGCGCGGGCGACAACGCGAAAGCTTCGCTGCTGACTCGGGGACTCGTGGAGATCACGCGGCTTGGCGTGGCGATGGGCGCCGTCCAGAGCACGTTCCGCGGTTTGGCGGGAGTCGGCGACCTGTTCACGACCTGTGTCTCCAAGGTGGGACGCAATCGCTCCGCGGGCGAACGCCTCGGGCGGGGCGAAACCGTCGACCAGGTGGTGGCATCCACCGAATCCGTGATCGAGGGTATCCCGACCACCAAGAGCGTACTGGAACTCGCCGCCCGCCATCAGGTCGAGCTTCCGATCATGTCGGGCGTCGCATCGGTCCTGTTCGACGGGCGCTCTCCCACCGACGCCATTGAAGAACTGATGACCCGCCCGCTCCACTCGGAATGACCCACGTCACGCGCGCTTGAGTTGAAGACCGGCAGCCGACATCGTCGGTGCGAACCAGTAGAGTCGAGGACTGCGTAAAATAAGGTTCATCCGCGATTTCCGGGAAAGGTGGCGCGAATCTTGAGGAAGAAGTAGTCCTCGTCACTGT
>JADFOB010000250.1 GCA_022563055.1 Planctomycetota bacterium | reverse complement strand
GGCAACTTCTTCGATTCCCAGGCGATACCGCCCGACGATCTGCCGCGCATCGCCCGGCTTGTCGCCGGTTTCGAGACGGTCATCGTGGAGTGCCATCCTCGCCTGATCGATCGTCGGTGTGTCGACTTCGCCGAGTCGCTTCGCCCGGCGCTGGAGGTGGCGATGGGATTGGAGACCGTCGATCCGGACGTTCTTCCCAGGCTGAACAAGCGCATGACGCTATCCGACTACGAGCGGGCTACGCGCTTTCTGCTGGACCACGACATCGCAGTCCGCGCGTTCATTCTTCTTCGGACGCCGTTTCAGAGTGAACAGCAGGGCATCGAGTGGGCGAAGCGGTCCATCGATTACGCGTTTTCGATCGGTGTCGAGTGCTGCGCGGTCGTTCCGACGCGCGCGGGCAACGGCGCGCTGGACTGGCTTAGGCAGCGAGGTCTCTTCACCCCGCCGTCATTGGCTTCGATGGAGGCTGTGCTCGAGTACGGCATCGGTCTGGCTCGCGGGCGCGTTTTTTTGGACACATGGGACATCGAGCGGTTTGTCGACTGTCCGCAGTGCGGCCCGCGTCGCGCCGAGCGGCTCGGGAAAATGAATCTGCTGCAGCGCGTGGAGGATCCGATCACGTGCTCGTGTGCCACTGCTCTGTGAGCAGTATCTGCCTCCGCACGACTTCCGCGCATTTCAGATGCACTGCTGACACGCAAGTGGCACTCATCACGGACCGTGTTCCATGAGCGGTCCGCCGTTCGACTCGAGTGCTCTTTGGCGATCAGGCTTCGACGCGCCGGGGATCTGGGAAGACCAGCGTTCCCGCCGCCAGCACCATGAGCACCATGACGACGATGCCCCACTGCGAGACCGTGGGTATTGGCAACACCGGCGTTTCCGGCACATTCGTGACAGGGGCTCCGGGGTCGATCGCGCACGGATCGGTTCCGGTGGGGCCTATCAAGCCCTGGTTGTATCCGATCTCCCCTGGGAAGGAAGCGTGGGGCGTAATCGCCTCGACGCCGTTGGGAACCCCGTCCCCGTCGGAATCGGCTGCGTCCATAATGTCAAGCGCCTGCGTGATCGTTTGCCCTGCTTCGATGAGGGCCTTGAGATCCAGGCGGTAACAGTTCCCCTGTTCGCTCAAGGTGGGTGGTTGGTGGCAGGTATAGCAAGCGAGGCCGGCCTGTGCGGTCATTCTCGCAGGCAGCGTCGAGGTCGGGTACTTCTCCTCCCACGCTGCCAGATAGGGCGGACGAGCCAGCGTCACCGAGCACCAAGCCAGGGCTACAACCCATGCGCAATACGTATACGATTTCCTGTGCATCAAAACCCCTCCTAGGATTAGGACTTGCCAAGTATGACAGATCGCGCGGAGAAACGCAAGTGGCAAGTCGAGGAATCCTCTTCCGACGCAGTGGGTTCCGGTTATCGGAAGTCTGTGGCGTGCTCCACGGTGCGGGACGGACGTAGGTCTAACCGACTTTACTTTCGGTCACCGCAGGTTTGGCGGATTTGAGCTTGCGAAGTCTACGGCACGCCTCTTGAAGATCGGCCATCTGCTTGGCGTAGCAGAACCGGAGCTGGTTTTCCCCGTCGCTGGGCGTCCGGTAAAAGGCGGAGCCGGGCACGGTCGCCACGCCGACTTCGTTCAGAATCGCTTCGGTAGCAGCCGTCGCGTTGGGCCATCGACCTTCCTCGAACGACGCCAGCAAGTAGTAGCTCCCCTCCGGTACGAACGGTGTGAAGCCGACCTCCTTGAGCGTGTCGACCAGAAGCTCACGCTTGGCGAGGTAGTCCGCGCGCATCTTCTCGTAATAAGAGTCGGGAAGATCGAGACCGGCTTGAACGCCGTATTGCAGTGGGGCTGGGGCGCAGATGTAGAGCAGGTCGTTGACCACGGCGATGCGCTCCATGATCTCGGCGGGACCGACCGTATACCCGATGCGCCAACCCGTCACCGCAAACGTCTTGGACGCGCCGTTAATGGTCAGCGTCCGCGACCTGGCCTGCCCAAGCCGGGCGAGGCTGATGTGCGGCTGACCGTACGTGATGTACTCATAAATCTCGTCGGTGACGATCCAGGCGTTGTATCGGTTGGCAAGCTCGATGATCGCCGTCAGCTCCGACTCGGTATACACCTTGCCGGTCGGGTTGTTCGGCGTGCAGACCAGGATCATCCTGGTGCGCTCGGTGAAGGCAGCCTCTAGGGCGGCCTGATCGTAGGTCCAGTTCGGCGGCGTGAGATCGACGAACTTGACCTCGACACCAAACAGCCTGAGGAGGTTGACGTGGTAGCTGTAGAACGGGGAGAAGACGATGCACTCATCCCCCGGATTGAGTGTGGACAGCACGGCACAGGTGAACGAGCCGGCGCCGCCGACCGTAACAACGATCTCCTTCTGGGGATCGCACTCGATTCCGTTGAAGTGCTGCATCTTGCGAGCGATCGCCTGGCGCAGCTCGGTGGTCCCGCGGAGGTTCGTATAGATCGCGTGGTCGTCGTCGATCGCCTGTTTGGCGGCGGTCTTGACCACGTCGGGCGCCGGTTGATCGCACACGCCTTGCGAAAGGTTCACGCCGTTCATGGCAGCACAGATGGCTGAGAAACGGCGAATGTCCGACTGTTTGAGCGTGCTGACCCGCTGGGCCATGGGGTTGTCCACGTGAAAAGCTCCTAAGATCCCCTGGGAGAACCAAGCCGCGGCTCCGCAACCGCACTGGCGTCAACGATCTCTATTCCGAGCGTTCGCTCGGTCTGGGCCTGCTGCATCTCGAAGAGTTCCTCGCCCGTGGGCACGTTGGCCACGCATTGCCCGGTTAAGAGCAGCAGGGCCAGGCTGAGCGTGCTCTGTATCGTCCTGTCCATCGGCAAACTTCTCCGCAGGTCGAGGCAGTCGGCGATGGCGCCCGGAGCCTTTTTCCCCCAGGGCGGTTTCGCTGCCGGTCCGCGATCA
>JADFOB010000249.1 GCA_022563055.1 Planctomycetota bacterium | reverse complement strand
TTCGGTCATGCGTCCCCCTCTTCGGTCAGCCAGTCACCCGGCATCCATTCGGGCCGTGGCCCCTCGCCGTCGACCAAGTCGATTAGCTGTCCGGCATAGGTACAGTATTCGCGCATCGCCTGTAGCTGCTCCGCGTCGTACCGATACGCCTTAGAGCATTCTTACTTTTTGTATGGCGGTTTTGCCGATGATACTCCTGCCAGGATGGCGGGAGGACCAAGGCATGAGGCCATATTCGATGGACCTACGGGAGCGGGTGGTCGCGGCGTGTGACGCCCGCGAAGGCACGCGGTTGCGGATCGCCAAACGGTTTGGGGTTAGCACGTCGTGGATGCGAGGAGTTTTGCAGCGGCGTCGGGAAACGGGCTCGATTGCCGCGTTGCCCCAGAACCCAGGTCGCAAGCCCAAGCTGAATGATCGCCAGATGCGGCAGTTGCGTCGTCTGGTGGAGCGTCGGCCGGATGCGACCTTACGGGAACTGAAGAGAGGTTTGAAGGTCCAGATGAGCGACCGGGCCTTGCTGCGGGCCTTACGCGTGCTGGGCCTGACGCTAAAAAAAAGTCGCTCCAAGCGGCGGAACAAAAGCGTCAAGACGTAGCCGAGCAACGGTATCGCTGGAAGCAGGCGATCGCGGACGTGGAACCGTCTCGGCTGGTTTTTATCGATGAATCAGGGGCGAAGACGAACATGACCCGTTTGTATGGTCGGGCGCCGCGCGGGCAGCGCGTGATCGAATATGCTCCGGCCGGACACTGGTGCACGACGACGATGCTGTGTGCCCTGCGCTACGATCGGATCGAGGCGCCGCTGGTGATCGCGGGGGCGATGGATTCGATGGTGTTTCGGGGATATGTCGAGCAGATGCTGGTGCCAACGTTGCATCCCGGTGACGTAGTGGTGATGGACAACCTCTCCGCGCACAAGGCGCAGGGAGTGCAAGAGGCGATCGAAGCGGCCGGGGCGACGGTCCGTTACCTTCCGCCCTACTCTCCGGACTTTAATCCGATTGAGCCGATGTGGTCGAAGGCCAAACAATACCTTCGCTCCGCTGCGGCACGGACTCAGCATCGTCTCGTACGGGCCGTGGGCAACGCGTTGCGTTCGGTAACCCCACAAGACTGCCGCGGCTTCTTCGAAGGCTATGGATATACCGCCAGATAAAAACGCAGAATGCTCTAGTCGATCTCGCTGTGCTGTACCCACGCGGAGGATTGGATCAGGCGTGTGATCGACTGCGGTCGGACTCGATGCTGCGGCGGGCCGGCGCCGCTCACAAGTGCGAAATCATCGCGCCGGCGGCGTAAGCGGTTCTCCGGAATACTGCTACGCCAAGAGCAGCTTCCTCGAGGATGCCATGGGGGAATCCGGACGGGAGCAGCCGTAAGTCGCTCGCTCCCGACCTCGATGCTACCTGTTCCTTCCTCGGTTCGATCTCGGAACCGCCGGGGTTTTTCCTGACGCCGGCTTGAGTTCCGGGCTTCCCCGCGCAGTGCTCGTTCGACTCCCGCCATCACCGACCATGGACGGGCGGAACCTTGGGAATACAGCGCCCTCTTTGCAGTAAAGTCACTGGGTGTGCGCCAAGGCGACCACCTCGCTGTCGCCGAGGTAAGCCAATGATCGGCGGATCGCCGGGCGATGCGCATCGGGCACGACGTGCTTGGCGATGCACGTCCGCACGAAGCGTGCGGTGATACAGTCGAAATGGGCGCCGGCCCAGCCATGGCGCAGCCAATCGCGTGACCACCCGATGTTCACGATGCGTCCCTTAAGCTGTGTGGGACACGGTAAGCCGACCAATCCAGCCGAATCGACACCGCGCTTGCCGTCGATCGTACCGATAACGCGTACGCTCTTCAGCACGGTGTCGTGACGTGAGTGGTAGACATAGATCTTACCGGAAACGTTGGCTACCGCGCGAGTCATGTCGTAATCGTGGGAGAGCGAAGAAGCCAGTAGGATCAGATCGTCAATCCTGGTCGTGCCATCGAGAAGTTCCACGGCCCAAGTGGCTACGCCGGTCCCAGCGGACCAGGCAATGATGCTTAGCCTCGCATCGGGATGACGCCGCCGATACTTCCGGATCCTGGCGGCAAGGCCGCGAGCACGGAGCCTCGCCGCAAGGACGTTCCATTGATCAAACAACGGGTTGTAAGAGGTCGTCCAGACGTACTCTTCGACGTGACCCCGGTAACCTGCGGCTTCAAGACCACGCCGAACGCCATCGCACGTATCACCCCAGTGACCGGCTCCGTCCACGTAGATTGTCAGACCGTTGTGGGTGGTTGCCCCTACGCTTTGGCACCCGGCCTGACTCCCCAGGCCCATGACGCCGGCGAGAGCAAGTCCACAGGACGCCAAGACTCGGCGTGCCGGAAGCGCAGAAGCGCGCGCGCTGCGCGTGCCTGCGGAGCGAACTCTTGCGTCTTCCACATCGCCTGTGCCGTTCCGGATTCTCCAGTTGATCCGTAGCATGATTCTTCCTCGCCTCCGCCGCACAAACGCTGCATGAAGGTGATCTGCACGGAGCGCGACCTACACGCTTTGGTTGGCGGCCTCCAGCTTGGCCGGATAGGGTGTGCGGAGCGCATATAGATTCACGATCAGCAGAGAGCCGCAGCCCTCGCGCTTCGCGAAACCGATACAGCGCGTGAGTGTCGGGTCGGTTTCTGTGGCGTCAGCATCAGACGGATTCAGCATAATAAACACACAGCAGCGGCCCTCGCCCCACTCGCGCCGCAGCGTATATCGATAACGACCGCACTCACTGATCTCGACTGACCCTTTCATTTTCCGCCCATAACTTCAACCGCCACAGCCTCTCGAAGCTCAAGGTCGCTCATTGGATGCCCTCCGCGATCTTCTGGGCGCGGGCTAGGGCGGTTTCGGCCACGCCGGAGTCCGATGGATCGCTGGCGTAAGCCTTGATCGCCTCCAGCGCATCCCGTTGG
>JADFOB010000248.1 GCA_022563055.1 Planctomycetota bacterium | reverse complement strand
CTTCTACCGACAAGACGGGTCTCGCCGGCTCTTCGCCTTCGAACGTAGCTGAGGTACTTCCCGCCGTGCGTCATGATCACGTAGGGGATGAGTTGCTTGTAAGCAGGATCCGCTTCCGCACGCGACCTGGGCATGAAGCGAGGGACGCCTTGCGCGAAGAACGCGCGGAGATAGCGCTCGACGTCGAAGGTCAGTCCTTGGAACATCCCTTCCTGCTCAAGGACTTTTCGCTCGACGACCAGCACCTGTTCTTCCCGAGCCATGCCGTTACTCCTGCTCTGCGTTGATCCTGTGGCACAGCGGCCCTCCGCTGTGTCCGAACAGAAACCCAGCCGAGGGCGGCTGGGCTGCAGGTGCCTTGCTACCCAACTTCATCCGGCCGATCAACGGCCTGCTCATCCTCGCCCGTCTGCAACTCGCCGCCCGGTTCGTCGCCGGTGTCTTTGTCCATGTCGTCGTCCGAATCGGGCTCGGGCAGCTCGCCGGTCGTCTCGTCCATATCGTTGGCGGCGGGTCTGAGCAACGGAACGGTTTGGGGACTGGTCTCATCGAGTTGGGGCAGATCCTTGAGCGAAGACAATCCGAAGACCTTCAGGAACTTGCTGGTCGTGCCGTACAGGAGCGGTCGACCGATCTCCTCCGCACGGCCAACGATTCTGATCAAGTTCATCTCGCGGAGGCGAACGAGCATGTCGCCCACGGCGACGCCGCGGATGGACTCGACGGTGGCGCGCAGCACCGGTTGCTTGTAGGCCACGATCGCCAGCGTCTCGAGGGCAACGGGCGAAAGCCGGGAATCCGCACGGGATTTTTGGAGCCGCCGAACCCAGTGGTCATAAGCGGGGAGCGTCAGCAGTTGATAGCCTTTGGCGATCGGCTCGATCCGGAACGACGAACCTGCCTGCCCATAGCGATCGTTGAGGTTGTCGATGTGTTGCCTCACGTCGCCCGCGTCGCCGGTGCCGAGCAGTTGGGCGATCTTGGCGCCCGACAGGGGCACGTCCGTCGAGAGCAGGATCGCCTCGACCACGGATTCCGTCGTCACCTCCGGTGAGACCGGCTCGGCGGAGTCGTCGGGAGCAGTGCCAATCGCTTCACTCATCATGCCCATCATAGCTTGAACGCTCGCGGCTGGCGAATGAAGCGATGACCACTTGGAGTATCGCCGTTGCGATTCCTGCCCGGTGACGCTATACCATCCCCTCGCACAGGCTGTCATAAGAGGATCGACGTGGCTCAGACCGTGAATCGAATCAAGAACCCGGACTTTTCCGGTGGAAAGACCGTCCCGCGAAGCTGGACCTGGACGTCCGAGACGGGATCCACGAAATGGCAACGCGGGGAAGACGCCGACCAAGATCGAGCGGGCGGAATCAGCATCACATCCCCGCGCGCCACCGCCGGCGCGTGGTGGTCGCAGGTCGTCGCCTGCAAGCCCGGTCAGTTCTACCGCGTGGAAGCCACGGTTACGTGTGATGTCGACGCGCTGGACGAAGCGGGCGGCTGCCTTCTTTCGATTCAGCCAATGGCGAACGGGCGACCCACGGGCGAACGCTGCGTGACACCCGCGGTGCATCGTTCATCAGGACCGATTGATATTCGAGCTTATTACGAAGCCCCGGCGGACGTGCGGCGGGTCATGGTGTCGGTGGGTCTGGCTCAGGCGCAAGGGGTTTTGCGAATTCACCATGTTCGCTTCATTGCGATCCTGGAACCCGACGCCGACTCCCACATACTCGCCATCCCGGTGCCGGCGTCGGCGTGTCCACCTCCTCGATCCGTGAGGAACGTGTGCGTCTGCTCCGAGCGGGCGGATGATCGTCCCATGACCAGCGCCTTGCGCCGATACTTTGGTGAGGCCCAAGTCCGCGCACTCTTACCGGAGAAGCTGAGTGTGAGCGGGCCGCGAGCGGACGCGCTGCTGCTTCCCGATCCGACGCCGCCTCGCGGGATACGGTCGCTTTTGGCGCTGATGAAGCTTGCCGGCAAGCGGATCGTCGTGATCTCGCTTCCGGCCTTTGCGAGCCTGACTCGCGGCGCGCTCAAGGTCCGGCGGATCGAGCAGGACGACGACCCGATTCACGCGAAAGTCGCCTGGGCAAACTATGCCACGCGGGGGTTTGCCCTGGTCGACGTCTTTCCCTATGCGTGGACGGGCGAGACGGCTGGATCATTCGTGCAGAACCAGTTCCGCAGCACGCCCGCGGTCAGAGCATTCTGCAAGAAGCACGGTCTCGAAACGCTGTTGTGGTCCATGTGCGACCGGGATGCCACCTCGGATCAACCCATCAGCTTCTACAAAGAAACCGACCAGGGCGGTCTGTTCGTGCTCGATACGGAGCCGGTCGAAACGCCGGGTTCGACGTTCGGTGAACCACAATTGGCGATGCACCTGCTGCTGTCGGTGCTGGGTCAACCGGTCAACGGGCTGGGGCAATACGTCATACCCTATCGAAATGAAGGCGATTTCCGCACGGCCATCCGCGAGATGGATGCTAGGTTCGAGCCGTTTGTCGTACACGATGCGGATGTGCCGGTGACGGAAGTGACCGAGCAGATCGTGACGATTGGCAATGACATGCTCAGCTTCGGCGAGCCGGTCACGGCCAAGCCGGTCATCATCGTGCGTAGCGGCTTGTCATCGGGTGACCTCGAAAGCATCTACGGTACCATGCTCTGGTTCAAGCAACTCGTCCGCATGGAACCGCACACCTGCGCCTACGCCGATCGGCTCGCATCGGCGTTTCGGTTCGCGTGGATTCCCTGCGCGGCGCCCTGGGAGGCGCCGGACGGTTGGGGGCGCGCGGCTCAGCCACCGCCCTTGCCGACGGAGATTGACGTCGAAGAGGCTCAAATGGCAGCCCTGATCGACATCGTGTCGCGTCCCGTCAACCGTGCCCGCGTCATCATTCCGACCGATCAAGGCGAGTATGGGCGATTCATCCGCTGGGTACCG
>JADFOB010000247.1 GCA_022563055.1 Planctomycetota bacterium | reverse complement strand
TGGATGGACGGACTCTACATCTGGGACGGAACCGAGCTGCGCGTCTTACGCCCAACGCCGGAACACGCCGCCGAGATCAACCGTGTCGTTCAAGCGCGACTCGCAGTCAGGCCGCTCAAACGATCCGACGATCACGCTCCGGCGCGTACGGAACTTCTGTACGACAGTATCGGTTCGCTTCCCATCGTCCTGGCCTGTCTGCGAGCCAGATCCGCTACGGGTCAACCGATCGTCATCGTCGGACACATCAACCACATCCGCTTAAAAACCGACCTCGTGGACCCGATGGTTGGACTCGGTGACGGTCTGGAGGTCGTCCCGGTCGGACTGGACAAAACGCCGTGGGCTCGACCGATGCAACTCGCGATGCGGTTTTGGGCGATCCGACCGACGGAGGCGTTCCGGCGCGAGCAGGGTCACGCCGTGCTGGGCCAAACGCTCGCCTACGTGGGCCTGACCCTCTTGGCGCTCGCCACGCTGCTGGTCGCCATGTGGTTTCTGATCCGCCTTGCACGGCGGGAGACGGCGCTGGCGCAGATGAAGGCCGACTTTGTCGCCAATGTTTCCCATGAACTCAAAACGCCGCTCGCTCTGATCCGTATGTTCGGCGAGACGCTCGAGTCAGGCCGGGTAACGTCCGACCAAAAGCGGCAGGAATACTACGCCATCATTGCACGCGAGAGTACGCGACTCACCCATCTGATCGACAACATCCTCGACTTTGCCCGGATCGATGCCGGGCGCAAGGAGTACACGTTCGCCAGGATCGACGTGGGCGAAGTCGTCCGCGAGACGTACGAGGCCTACCGGCTTCAACTGGACCACAAACAGTTCCAACATAGCCTGAGCATCGCCGATGATCTGCCGGCGATCGAGGCTGACCGCGACGCAATCTCGCAGGTGCTGGTCAACCTGATGGGCAACTCGGTCAAGTACTCCGAGGACGATCGGTACCTGGCCATCGAAGTGATGCCCGACACGCGTCGCAACCGGCGTGGGGTGCTGATTTCCGTACACGACCGGGGAATCGGCATTTCGCCGGAGGATCGGCGGCAGTTGTTTGAGGGGTTCTTCCGGGCGAGCGACGTTCGGGTGCAGCGGCGCGAGGGTACGGGGCTGGGCTTGGCGCTGCTCAAACACATCGTCGATGCCCACGGCGGCTCCTTGGACGTCGAATCAAGGCTGGTCAAAGGCACGACCTTTCGCGTATTCTTACCGGTAACCCAAGCCAGTCGCGGTCCGGAAGCAGACAGCGAGCATGGACCGGAAACCGCTACGGCACAGGAAGCGTCCTCGACCGACCGGATCGAGCGACGCCGACAGAGTGGTTCCAAAGGAGGCTAGGCGGATGGCAAGGATACTGGTCGCCGAAGATGAAGCGGATATGGCATCGGGCTTGAGGGATAACCTCCAGTTCGAGGGTTACGAGGTCATCGTCGCAGCGGATGGGCTCGCAGCCCTCGAGGCCGCCACCACCATGAGCCCGGACCTGATTCTGCTCGACATCATGATGCCCAAGATGGACGGGCTGGAAGTCTGCCGCCGGGTGCGTGAAGCCGGGTTCATGATCCCGATCCTCATGTTGACCGCCAAGTCGCAGGAAATCGACATCGTTCGCGGACTCGAGGTCGGCGCGGATGACTACATCACCAAGCCGTTCAGCATTCGCGAGCTGCTCGCACGAGTGAAATCCGCGCTGCGACGGACGGACGCCGGCAAGGGTCTCTCGCGGATGTTGAGGATCGGAGAAACGACGGTCGATCTCGTCAAGGGCAAGGTCGAGCGCGGCGCCGAGACGTTCAACCTCGGGCACTTCGAGCTCCAGATTCTCAAGCTGCTCGTCGAGAACGCGGAAGAACCGGTCGAACGAAACAAGCTGCTCGACGAGATCTGGGGGCTCGCCGGGTACCCCGCCACGCGAACCGTGGACAACCACATCGTCAGCCTTCGCCGCAAGATCGAGCCGGACGCCAAGAACCCACGGCACATCGTCACGATTCACAGCATTGGCTACAAGTTCGTACCGTAGCATTCCGCGCCCCGTTGGGCGTTGGATGCCTCGCCTCCGCAACGCCTGCCACCTGGCTCCGCGAAGCTCGGGGGTCGCGCAGAGAAACCATGGCCTGCGAAGCAGGAACACCCGGTATTCGCTACGGAAGCGAAGAAATTGTTCTACCGGCCGGCTTCATCCACGAGGCTCCCCTTCCGCTCTTTGTCCTGGATGCTTGCCCTGGATGTTGAGCTGATTTCCCTTCCCGTCAAAGTTGACGGAAAACGAGACGGCATCGCTGTGCCGGTAGTAGAAACTGAAACCGAAGGGATACGCGTTCTTCTTCAGTTGTTCCGCGATGAAGTCGCGCGTAGTTTCATCAAACCGATCGGGGTACTCGAAATCGAAGTCGCTCGTGCTATCCCGCCACTTCGGGGGCGCCCCGACGCGGTCGAGGATCTCCGTCCAAGTAGTGCACTCCTTAGCCGCCGCACGTGCCTCCCTTCCCTGTTGCGTCGGGTTGAAGGATGAGTACGACGACCTGGCAAAATGCACGGCTAGGAACCCGGCGCCCGCGAGTAGAACGATCAGAATAATGGCGGCCTTCATGACTTGGTCCCCCAGGAGATGGTTAGCTACAAGCCGACGCACCCGTTTTGCCGTTGGAAAGATTACCGCAATCCGCCAGCGGTGGGAAGAAAAAGACCGCGCAGGATTGCCCACCTTCGGTGAAGACAAGTCGGCACTCAACCGTCTCGCAGCCGGAAGCTCGAGCTCAACGCCAAGAACCCACGGCACATCGTCACGATTCACAGCATTGGCTACAAGTTCGTGCCGTAGCAGCAAATCTTCGTGCCCCCGATCGTGCGTCACTTGGGGTCTTGTGCCCATTTGTGCAGCCCCTGGACCGAGCCGGCATCGGCTGTGGGTGCTGCCCACGCAATGCACAACTCACGATAACTTTTCCG
>JADFOB010000246.1 GCA_022563055.1 Planctomycetota bacterium | reverse complement strand
GGAGGAGACGCGGCAGCAGGAAACGATCGAGCTGATCGCCTCGGAGAATCATGTCTCCAAGGCCGTCCTCGAAGCGCTCGGATCGGTGTTCACCAACAAGTACGCCGAAGGGTATCCCGGAAAGCGATACTACGGCGGATGTCAAAACATGGACACCGTCGAGGATCTCGCGCGGGAGCGGGCCAAGAAGCTCTTCGGTTGCGATGCGGTCAACGTGCAACCGCACTCGGGCGCGTCGGCCAATGCAGCGGTCTACCTGGCGGTGCTCGAGCCGGGTGACACGATCCTGTCACTCAGTCTGGCGCACGGAGGCCACCTGTCGCACGGGCTCAAGGTCAACATGAGCGGACTGCTCTACAAGATCGTGCCTTACCAGGTCGATCCGAAAACCGAGCAGTTTGACTACGAGGAAATCCGCCGCCTCGCCCGGGAGCATAAGCCCCGGTTAATCATCTCCGGCGCGTCGGCCTATCCGCGTACGATCGACTTCGCCGAGTTCTCTCGAATCGCCGAGGAGGTCGGCGCCGTACACATGGCCGACATCGCCCACATCGCCGGTCTTGTCGCCACCGGTCTGCATCCGAGCCCGATTCCGTCGACGCCGATTGTCACTACGACGACCCACAAAACACTCCGCGGCCCGCGCGGCGGGATGATTATGTGCCACGAGGATTGGGGTAAGAAGATCAACTCGCGCGTCTTCCCCGGCAGCCAGGGCGGACCGCTGATGCACTGCATCGCCGCCAAGGCCGTCGCCTTCGCCGAGGCGCTCAAACCCGATTTCAAGACGTATCAGCAGCAGATTCTCAAGAACGCCCGGGCGCTGGCGGAAGGTCTCGCCGAAAAGGGCAACCGGCTAGTCTCCGGTGGCACCGACACGCACTTGATGTTGCTGGATCTCCGCGAGGCCTATCCCGACGTTACGGGAAAGGAGGCGGCGGATTGGCTTGTCGCATCCAACATCGTCGTCAACATGAATATGATTCCCTTCGACCAGCGGAAGCCCACACAGACCAGCGGGCTTCGCATCGGCACACCCGCGGTGACAACGCGCGGCATGATGGAAGGCGAGATGGCTACGATCGCCGCATGGATCGACCGGGTGCTGCGGGCAAAGGGTGACGAATCCATAATCGAAGCCGTCCGGAAAGAGGTTCTCTCGCTTTGCGAGCAGTTCCCGCTCTATGAGTGATACGCGACGCGGTCCTGCCGTCTGGACCACCACACTGATCGCGCTGTGCCTTTCCAGTTGCACCGGCAGCGCCACGATCCACATAGTCAAGCTCGGGACCAAGGGGATCAGTGCCCAAAGCCCGCTGATCCTTGAGATCAACCCCAACGAGTGCTATTACTGGCTCGACGACGACGGCAACCTCTGCGTGGCCATGCGAAGCCACAAACCATCGGTGTTGGGTACACGGTTCGAGCAGGAGTTCCAGTTGTCGCTGGTTCTGGAGGCCCCACCGGCGGGAGCGGCCAGAAATTACCGCGTCACCCGCCGGACTCTCCGCTTTCGGCGCGATGCCGGCTACACGCATACGCGCGGCGCTTCGCTGGTGGGCATTGTGGGCGTTTGGGATTTCGGCCCAGACAAGTTGAGCGGACGGTTCCGTATCACGGCGCTGCGCCAGTCCTATTGGGTTCCGACCGGATGGCGGACCAACGCGCGCGTGCTTCTGCTGGGAGACTTCACCGCGTTTCGAGATCCGGTGAAGGGCCAGGCCATTCTTGACCGTACCGAAGAAGGCAACATCGCCCGACCCACGCCGCGGAACAAACCCAAGAAGTAGGTCAGATTAAGCATCTGACCTGCTATCGACCGTTCCGAACCGCGACCGTCAGGGAGCGGATGCATGAGCGCTGCTTTTCCGAGCCGCGAGCGCAAGCGACCGGTCAAAAACCCCGCGCTCGCGCTTGGGGCTCGGATCGGTAGTGCAGGATCCCGCACGGCGGTTTAGCTTTCGCAACGCATCATCTCGGCGACGGATTGTGCCACCACCCGGACGGCTTGGAATTCGCTCTGGAGCCCGCGCTCGATGGTCTCAGGGGTGACGTCTTGCCGAGGCAAAATGTCCGGCGGACTCATGATGGGTTTGACGTCCTCGACCGACAACTCGTTGGCCAGGAAGTCCGCCAGCGAATCCCAGTCGGTGAATGTTCTGTCGGGCCGGCGATCGACCGGAACCTCGGCGTCGGGATGCACGTGACCATACTTGCCCATTCGAAGTCGAATCTTCAGGCCGATACCGGGGCCGAGCAGGTCAACCAAAGGCTCGACGTCCTTGTCGTAACGATCGCCGACCATGACGAAGCGCAAAGGGTGAGCACGCCACTCGTCGGGTGGAACGTAGAGAGGTTGGCGCAGCAGCACCTCCGGCCTCCGGCGATCCCGCTGTAGCGCATGCAGGCAACGCGCGTAGAACCAGGGCGTCTTCGAACCCCAGTCGTCGATCATGCATCGGTAGTGCCAGAGCAGCATGAGTTCATCGTCCGAGCCTAAGGCTTTGTCGTCCGGCGTGCCATCCATTGCGCTGATTCCGAGCGAGATGGCTTCGTCCAACCGCCCGATACCGGGAAGGTCCGACGCGGCGCTCGAGATGAGAACCCGTCCGTGGAAGGTCTCCAAGAGGCTTGCGCGGTCCAACTTATCGAGTTGGATGCTGGTCCACCCTTCCGTAATCACCACCGGCGTTGCGCCGCGCGTAGCCAGAGCCTCCAGCAACTCCCGCACAGCGTTCAAGGGTTGAGGACGATCGAGTGCGCGATAGTCGGCGGCCCATTCGTTCGCCAACGGGTGCTCCGCGATCCGCAGTACCTCTTCCCGAAACCGCTGGACGCCCGCGTCGGCGTGGACGTGCGCTCGAAGATCCCGCTCGCCAAGAAGGCGCGAAGTCAATGAGCTGCGCTGGGGTCGAGAGTGCATTCCGCCGATCTCGGCGAGCAGGGCCTCGTTGCGCTGCTGGTGGG
>JADFOB010000245.1 GCA_022563055.1 Planctomycetota bacterium | reverse complement strand
GACTACGTGGCCGGTGAGGCTGCCAAGGGTATCGCACAGGTGGCGCTCTCGACCGGAGTCCCGGTCACGTTCGGCGTGATTACAGCCGACACGCTGGAGCAGGCGGTCGAGCGGGCGGGCGCCAAGGCGGGCAACAGGGGTGCCGACGCCGCGCTCAGCGCGATCGAGTTGGCCAACGTCGTCACGCAGCTTGCGACCACCTCCTGTGATTGATGTCCATTAAGCGACGCCAGGCCCGTATCCTCGCCATGCAGGCGCTTTGCCAGTGGGAGGTCCACAGCGACGAATCCGTCGAGGCGCTCGAGGCCTTCCTTGCAGCCCATCAGCCCGAAGGAAGTTCGGGGGCTGTATCCCGGTACGCCTCGGAGCTTGTCCGTGCTTTTTGGACCCAAAGCACGCAGGTTGACGAACGCCTGTCATCCGCCAGCAAAGCGTGGTCGTTGTCGCGGATGTCGGTGGTCGATCGGAATGTCATGCGTGTCGCGGTGGTCGAGCTGAGCGGGAAGAAAGTACCGTTCAAGGTTGCTTTGAATGAGGCGATCGAGATCGGCCGGCTCTTTGGCGGTGGAGACTCGCCCGGTTTTATCAACGCGGTCCTGGACACCGTGCTGAAGACACTTAAGAGTCCAGCGAGCAAGTAGCGGTCGCCCCGCGTGGCGGCCGAAGTCCCGTAGTCAGGTTTCCAACCTGAGCTCCGTTGCGGGATACCGTACTCAAGACGTTCCATGGGGACCACGATTGATGGCGTTGTTTGATCGATTCAAGAAGGGACTGGCGCGGACGCGCGAGAAGCTCGGCGCCGGGCTCCGCTCGGTGCTGCGGATCGGCCACAAGATCGACCGATCCACCATCGAGCGGTTGGAAGACGCGATGCTTTCGGCGGATTTCGGTCCGGCTACAACGACCAAACTAATCGACCTGATTCAAGCCGGTTGGAAGAAGGGCGAGATCGCCGAAGAGCAGGAGATCAAGGCTTATCTTGAGCGGCACATCGTCGCACTGTGGCCCGAAGCGGATCGGCGCGTGTGCTTTGCGGAGTCCGGTCCGACCGTTCTGTTGGTGACGGGGATCAACGGCTCGGGTAAGACCACGAGCGTGGCGAAGCTCGCCCATCTTTTTTCGGGCCAAGGCAAGCGAGTCATCCTGGCAGCTTGTGACACGTTCCGCGCCGCCGCCGTCGAGCAGCTTACGATCTGGTCCAAGCGGATCGACGTGGAGATCGTCAAGCACGATCAAGGTGCCGATCCTGGGGCTGTCGCTTACGACGCCTGCGAGGCGGCTGTCGCACGCAACGCCGATATTCTCCTGATCGACACGGCTGGGCGGTTGCATACGCAAGACCATCTCATGCGTGAGCTCGGCAAGATCAACAAGGTCGTGCAGCGGAAGATCCCCGGAGCGCCGCACGAGGTTCTGCTCGTGCTGGATGCGACGATCGGGCAGAACGCGGTGAACCAGGCAAGGCTGTTCTCCGAGCACGTTGGGGTGACGGGTATCTTTCTCGCCAAGCTCGACGGAAGTGCCAAGGGCGGCGTGATCGTCAGCATCCGCGAGCAGCTTGATGTTCCGGTGAAGTTTGTCGGACTGGGTGAACAGCCTTCGGATGTGGAGCCGTTCGATCCCGCGATCTTTATGAAGGCGATGTTCGCCGATTAGGGCAAGGTCTGTTTTTGTGTAGCGTCCAGGAGTTCGAGAATCCTCGGTCGTTCTACGATGGGTGGCCCAAGTCTTCAGACTTGGGGGCTCGATTCGATCGGGTTACGACGGTGAGCAGGCATCCAGGTTTCCGCGCGGAAGCAATCGTGACCCCAGGTTCCAAGAACCTGGGCCACCCGCCACCCGCGCGAGATGGTTCGGCAGGAGCTTCGCCCTCCCGGTTGAACGCGTAGCTTCGAGGGATGGACATGGCTCTTGACAGTGACGAACTGGATCGCCTGTCCGATGACATCTATCGCCAGCGCCGACTGACCGCGTCGACCTACTGCGGCAACTGCGGTTACAATCTGGTCAGCCTTCCCTACGTCTACACATGCCCCGAGTGCGGCCAAGAGTACAACGCGCGACCGTTGAGAATGTCGGGTATCTTCCTGCCTTATGCGAACGAGTTCCCGGTTGGGGACGTGGCCGGCGCGCTGTTGTGCTGCCTTTTCACGCTACTGCTTGCGTACCCCGCGCTGAATCCCGTGAATCCGGACAGACTCTGGATCGCCGGCTTCTTCTTCGTCATAGCTTTCTTGTTTGGTATCAAGGGCTACCTGCGTCTCTCGCGTTTTCTCAAGGCGCAGTCGATCGCGCGCCATATTGCGAAGGAAGAGGGTGAGGAGTGTTAGCGCAGATTTCGTCTTCACGCAGATCCGCCGACGCGCTGGTCAAGTTTCAGCAGAAAAGTCGTCTGGGTGGCCCAGGTTCTTTTGAACCTGGGGTCGCGATTGCGTGCGGCTACAAGGCTCGGTTAATCGCTCGCGGTTACGCGCCATCGAATTGAGCCCCCAAGTCTGAAGGCTGGGGCCACCCGCCCAGGTTTTCAACCTGATCTACGCTCTCCTGACTGCAGAGCACTGCTCGAGGCAGTGGCACACATCCGGCATCCACTAAGCGTATTGCCGACGGGGCTTGTTTGACCACGACGCGCGGTTGTGATATGCCGACGGCGTTATGGCGATTCGCTTCATTCTGGGCCGCGCGGGTAGTGGAAAGACGCACCACTGCCTCACCGCCGTCCGCGAGCAACTGAGGCATGATCCGATCGACGGGCCGCGCCTGATCCTGCTCGTGCCCGAACAGGCTGCGCTGCAAATGGAACGGGCGGTCCTGGATTCCAAGGACATCACCGCCGCCCACCGCGTGGAGGTTCTCTCGTTTCGTCGGTTGGCCTTTCGTGTATTGGCGTCGGTCGGTTCGTCCGCGCGGCGTGCGTTGTCGGAACCGGCTCGCGCTATGGTCTTGCGACACCTCGTCGCAAAGCGGTCGGACCAGTTGA
>JADFOB010000244.1 GCA_022563055.1 Planctomycetota bacterium | reverse complement strand
GATGCAGTCGACATCCTGGAGGTCGTCAACCTCCTGAACGGGGCGAGCGATTATTCTCCCGGCTTTCTTAACGCGGAGCTCAGTCCCCTCGCGTGCCCGTCAGCGGGACCGTGATTTGAGCACAACGACTCCGGTTGTCGACGTAGTGTGCCACTGCTCTTGAGCAGTGCGCTTCGCGCGACCGGTCAGGTGCGACACTGCTCAAGAGCCGTGGCACACCGGCGATCACGTTCTCAACCGGAGCTACAGAATGGGAGTCGGCTTTACCGTTCGAGCTTGCGATGCTCCTCCGTGCAGAATCGGTCGGTCATGCCGGCGATGTAGTCACAGATGACGCGGTCGATACCCTGATCATCAATCCGGTCGGTGAAGCGGCCGGGCATTGCCCGCGGATTCGCTCGATACGCATCAAAGAGTCCCAGGACTCGGTTGCGACCGCGAACGTCCGTCTCGACAATCTCCCGATGCCGATAGACCTTTTCGACCAGGAAGCGCTCGAGCTCGGCCAGCCCTTCGTCCGCCTGGGAGCTTAGCGTTACGAGCGGTGTGCGCGAGGCTCGGACCTGCTGGGTCGAACGCACGCTCGTGAGGCGCTCCCGCGACGCCGCGATCGCATCCCCGAGCAAACCGTTGAGAAGCTCGTCGAGCACGACCCGCCGGATGGCGTGGAGGCTCTTGGCGACGGTGGATGCTTCGGTGCGCCGTCGACAGGCATCCGCCCACAACGCCACGTGGGCCAGTTCCTCCTGAACAATCAGCTCTGCACCGATCGCATCCTCGAGATCATGCAAGTTGTAGGCGATCCGGTCGGCCAGGGAAGCAACCTGCGCCTCGACGGAGGGACCATGATCGGCTGGGGAACCATGAGCGTCGGCGTCACGTCCTTTGGAAGGATCGTCATAGCGCGTTTCATGGCATGCCAGGCCCAATCGCGTTTGGGCGGTCAGATTCAGACCTCGAAAAGGCGGAAACGGATGTTCGAGGTACTCGACGATCCGAAGGGAATGTGCGTTGTGGTTGAATCCGCCTGCGTCACTCATGGCTGTGTTTAAGGCCGCCTCGCCCGCATGGCCGAACGGCGGATGCCCGAGATCGTGAGCGAGGGTGATCGCCTCGGCAAGCGGCTCGTTCGCGCGCAAGGCGACGGCGAGACATCGCGCAATCTCGGACGCCTCCAACGTATGGGTTAATCGGGTTCGGAAGTGGTCGTGGCGAGTCGTGGCGAAGACTTGCGTCTTGCCCTCGAGCCGCCGAAAGGCGGTGCTCTCGATAATCCGATGGCGGTCCAGCTCGAACGGACCGCGCAGCGGGTCGGCAGGCTCAGGGTGCTCGCGTGCAGCCGGCTCATCGGATCGCACGGCGTAGGGTGCGAGATGCGCGTCGTTTGGATGTGACATCACCGATCCATTCGTCTCCGGTCAATTCAGCGTGCGCAATCCCGCAGCGCTGATCCGAGCCCCAAGCGCCAGCGCGGGGTTGAGTCCCGGCGCGCCGGGATCGCTCGCGCTGACGGATCGGAAAGATTGGCACGTAAACGCGCACAGTCGTTCAGGATCGTAGCCCGATCTTCTTGGCGACGGTGACCAGCTCGGCGTAAAGCGAATCGAGCGCGTCGGGCACGACACGAACGTCGCCCAGGACAGCCATGAAATTCGTGTCGCCGGACCAACGCGGAACGACATGCGCATGAAGGTGGTCGGGCAGACCTGCACCGGCGCAGCGACCCAGGTTGTACCCGATGTTGAAGCCCTGCGGGTCCAGTTGGCTACGCAGGACGCGGACCGCGTCGCGGATCAAAAAGGTAATCTCAGCGAGTTCGTCATCCGAAAGCTCGGTCAGTTCACCTTTGTGATGCGCGTGAGCGATGAGCAAGTGCCCGTTGGTGTAGGGAAACCGATTCATCACCACAAAGGCTGAGCTGCCTCGCCAGACGACGTGGTTCTCCACGTCACCCTCGGGCTGCTCCCAATAGCGGCACAGGAAGCAACCCTCATCGGTCACATCGTCGGCCAGCGACCGGATGTACTGCATCCGCCACGGAGCCCAGACGTTCTTGTTGAAATCGGGCATCTCCCAGCTCCCGCTGCCAGCCGTCAGCCGTCAGCCGTCAGTTCGGGTCCAGTCTATCGCGCCGACACCGTGCTGCCAACCGGATTGACCACCCTCGCGTGTCGTTGGCATCCCTACGACCAGCGGTTAGACTTTCCCAGCCATGATCAAACAACGATACCCTGGTCTTCCATGCGCGGTGGTGGCTGTCGCTGCCGCGGCGATCCTGTGTGGGTGCGAACGTGATGCGCGCCTGGCGGACCATACGCTGCGTGATCCCGAGGTCAAGACGGTCACGCATTACGGGATGACGCTTGATGAGAAAGCCTCGCCCGAGCAAGTCGCCTATGTCCTGCTCATGGCGCTCCGCGATGATTTCCTGGCACCGACGGACGAAGAACGCCAGCGCGCGCTGGACGTCCAGTTCGATCTGTGTGCAGCCGACACTCTCGAGGCGTGGAACACCGGAAGCCTGAGCCGAAGCGAATTCATCTTCGAAGTGGTCTATCATTGGACGCCAACGGTGTCGCATTACGTGAACGACTTTGCAACCCAATGGGAGAAGGCCAAGACTCGTCTGGTGGCCACCCGACCCAAACCCGCCAAGGGTCCACAAGCCGACGCGATGGCATGCACCGTCATGATGGAGCTGAACGACCCGAGTGGCGACGCCAACGCGCGGGTCGTCATGCTGATCTCGCTCGTCCAGGAAAAGGGGTACTGGCGCGTGCGGCGGGTCGGGTTCGATCCCTCCAGGCGGACGCTCAAGGACCGCTCAACGACACCGAACGCAGAGAAGAAAGCCTCAGCGACCTCGGAAGGGTAGCGTGTCTCCCGAAGCTGCGCGCCGAGCCGCGGGCTTTAGCCCGCGCGAATTCGCAGCTTAAGAAGACGCCTGGCGGCCGTCGCGCGCCGCAAGACACGGCTGCAC
>JADFOB010000011.1 GCA_022563055.1 Planctomycetota bacterium | reverse complement strand
CTGGATTAACTGAGCCATGTCTTGAGGGTTACGAACTTTTAAGTCGGTCAGGACTTTGGCTAAATTCTCAAATTGTTTGGCTGCGTATTCCGGGCCACTGAGGACTTCATCCATGATTTGAGCAACTGCGTCGCCCTGTAACCCACCAGGAGCTTCGATTATGATGCGAGGATCTTGAAATTGCTGGATGACATTCACCAGCTGATCCCTGTTACCACGAAGTAACCTAAAGGTTGTCTGGATCGTCCCGATGTCATTCGATAGTTCGAGGATGCTGCCCCGAATCGTGGCGGCGGCGACAGGTGTGACCGCCTCGACATTCGCCATGGCTGCGCTGCCCGGCGCCTCCATGGCCGCCCCCATCGACGGCGCATGGGCCAGACGAGCCAGCTTGGCGTTCTCGGTGCGCAGGATGTTGATCTGCTGCTCGAACTGGCGCCGCTGCTCGACAAGGACAGCCATCCGCGCAGTCAACTCGTTGACCCGATCGTTAAGGTCGATATTGCGCCGTTGCAGGTCGATGCTCTGTTTTTCGAGATCGTCCCGCTGGTTTTGGTACTCCTCGCGCTGCGTTTGGGAGCTTTGAAGTTGGGCGAGCAGGCCCCGGTTGATCGCCGCGGAACTGCTCTTTTGGGACGCCGCTCGCCGGAGTTCCGCCTTCCGCTGCTCCGACTGATGCCGAGCCTCCTGCAACTGGGATTCAAGACCGGCGATGGTGTCAAGGTGATCGTTGACGGCATCGACCGCCGAAATAAGTTCGACGGAGTTCGAGGCGATCAGGTGGCGGAGATTCGTATCCGCCACGCGAGCGTGTTGCTCAAACCGCTCCGCGGTGTCCTTCCAGTTTGCCGTCTGCGTCGTGATCGAGACAGTCATCGACGTAAACGCAATGCTGAAGACAACCAGCAGGACAACAAAGACTTTCGTCAACGTGCTCAAAGGGAACCTCCCAAAAGCAACCCCTTACCCTCGACGACCACCGTCATACCGCGCATCGCCAAAGGTTTCAACCCCGAATTCTTGAGCATCCGGGTTTTCGGTCCCACCGAAAGTCCGGTCCCGGCGCGCCGGGATCCACGCCGTCCGAAAGTCTAATGCCAACGCCCGCCGGCGGCAAGCCGCGGCACGCAGCGATCCAAACTGTGATATGTTGACGATTAACAGGCGGACTACCGGACCCGTTCCGGTCCCCGTCTCCCCGGGCCCCTCCGCCATAACCGCCCAACTCGCGGCCACTCGAACAGGCGGGATCCTATGCGGACGCGGGAAACGCTCACCAACCTTGACTGAAGCTGACCGCTCTCCCTACCATCGCTGCGGGGGGACGGAACGCACTTCAAGAACGCCTTCTTGAGACGTAGCCGGACCGGCTTGCCAGAGTCGGAACCGAGCGACCCGTCGGACGCGTTCCTCCCCGGGGCTTTTAGGGCGAGCCCCTTCGACATTCGTCAGGCGGAGGAGACAAGCGATGAAGACATCGGTAGTTCTAAGTCATATGCTCGGGGCGGCGTTGCTAGGCTCCCTTGCGGGCGTGAGCAGCGTTTTTGCGGCTGAGAACCTCTCGGTCAAGTTCACTTCCGACGCTTTGGGCCTGGGCCAAGAGGGCGTCAACTTCGGGAGAGAGGTCGACCCGGACGTCATCGGTCTGTCCACCAGTCCGGTCGTCTCTGAGGGCAGCATTCTGACCGTTCAAGCCAGCGGGGTGGCTGGTCCCGGTAGTGCGGACGACCCGCTCCTTGTGACCGTGACCGCGCAAACACACCTGGACACGCTGCATGGGTTGCCCGTAGCCCATGACTACTACGCGGGCGTCCTGGCTATCTCGCAGGAAAACGACGCGACACCCGACGGCAGGAAAGAGGGGATGGGGGTGCGCTCGTTCACGGTCATCGATGCAACGGGGCTACGCGAGATCGACGGCTCAACGGGACGGGCAAAGATCGAAGGAAGCAAGCACGTCTCGGGCGGAACCGGACCCGACACCTACGACGCGGGGTCCGGCGTGAATGGCTCGCCCCACGTCGACGAGTCCGTCCGTCTTGAATTCGCTCCGGCAGCCAACGTCCTCGCCCGTACCGTCGAGGTGATCCTGAGCGAGGTGAACACATCCACACTACTGATTGACCTGCGCATCAACCTGAGATCAGGCGTTTGGGTAAACCTGCTCAATCTTGACACGAGCGACGCGAGCATCTGGGAGAGGCTCCACGACGAACGCGGTCGCCGTCTGTGGAAGCTGATGTTCTCCGGAATCGATGCGCTCGGAGCGGACAGCCGGGTCGATAGCTTCGAGATCCGCGCGCTCGATGACGACCCCGAGCATCCGCGGGACACGGCGGAGCATTTCTTTATCGTGGGACTGAGGGCCGACGTCGATTTTGGCAACGACTGCCAAAGCGACCCAAGCCTCTGCGACGACGGTCTGTTCTGCAACGGTCAGGAAGTCTGCGACAACGGAACCTGCGTCCCCGGAACGCCACCCGATTGTAGCCACCTCGACGGCGAATGCAGCGTCGGCGTGTGCGACGACAGTCGTGGCGCTTGCGTAGCCAAACCCATCAACGAGGGTGGTACGTGCAACGACAAAGAGTTCTGCACCGTTGGCGAAACGTGCAGCGAAGGAACTTGCGGAAACGGCGGACCTCGGGATTGCAGTTTCCAGGATAGCGACTGCACCACCGGCGTTTGCAACGAAGAGATGGACTGGTGTGTGGCCGAATCCATGAACGAAGGCGGTTCCTGTGACGACGGCCTGTTCTGCACCGTCGGCGAGGTCTGTACCGCGGGCGGTTGCGGTGGCGGCGAACCACGGGATTGCAGCGATCTTAGCGGCGAATGCAGCGTCGGCGTGTGCGACGACAACAGTGACACCTGCGTCGCCAAACCCCTCAACGAAGGCGGAAACTGTGACGACGGACTCTTCTGCACCGTGGGCGAAACCTGCACCGACGGTGTCTGCGGCTCCGGCGAGCCTCGCGATTGCAGCTTCCTGGGCGGCGAGTGCACGGTCGGTGTGTGTGACACCGATCTCGAGACATGCGTGGCAAACCCCGTCCCCGATGGTCAAGAGTGCGATGACGGGTTGTTCTGCACGAAAACCGACACCTGCGGGGAAGGCATCTGCACCGGAACAGGTGACACCTGCCCGGACCTGTTCTGCGACGAAGAGAACGACATCTGCGTCGGATGCCTCAGCGCAGAGGACTGCGACGACGCGAACGTCTGTACCGACGATGAGTGTGTCAACGGTGCGTGCGAGCACACGAACAATACGGATCCCTGCGACGACGGGCTCTTCTGTACGGGTGACGACGTTTGCCGCGACGGCGAGTGCAAGCCCGGCTCGTTCCCTTGCTCCGGTCCCGAGGGGTGCCACGAAGACACCGACACCTGTGGCCCGTGTTTGGAAGATGTCCAATGCAACGATGGCGTTTTCTGCAATGGGCTTGAGACATGCTTTGACAGCGTCTGCAAGAGGGGCGATCCGCCGTGTGCAGGCGGTCAGGCGTGCGATGAACAAACAGGAACCTGCCATCCTCAGTGCGAGGACGACAGCGAATGCGACGACAACGTGTTCTGCAACGGCCTGGAAACGTGTGTGCAGGGTACGTGCACGTCCAGTGGTTTCCCGTGCTCAAACGGTCAAGGGTGTAACGAGAGCGACGGCACCTGTGCACCATGTTCCGACGAGCACTTATGCGACGATGGGATCTTCTGCAACGGCGAGGAAACCTGTCAGGACGGCGTGTGCCAGACCGCTGCTTTCCCTTGCGAGGGGGGCGAGGGATGCGACGAGGAGGCTGACACGTGCGGACCGTGCGTCACTAACAAGCAGTGCAACGACGGGATTTTCTGCAACGGGAACGAGGCCTGCGGCGTGGACGGTGTGTGTGAGGCAGGAACGAGCCCCTGCACGAACGATGAAACCTGTGACGAGAGTGCGTCGCAGTGCGTATCAGATCCGCCACCACCACCACCACCACCTGGCGGTGGCGGCGGCGGCGGCGGAGGCGACGATGGAGGTGGCGGCGTGGACGATGACGCCGACGACGATGGTGTCATCGATTCCCAGGACAACTGTCCGAAGATCGCCAACGCCGACCAGGAAGACGAGGACGACGACCGCGTGGGCGATGTTTGCGACAACTGCCCACAAGACGCCAACGCCGACCAGGAGGATGAGGACGAGGACGGAATCGGCGACCTCTGCGACAACTGCCCACAAGACGCCAACCCCGATCAGGAGGATGCGGATGGGGACGGAGTCGGCGACGTGTGTGAAGAGCCGGAGATCGTAGTGGCGGCTGACGGCGACGGGGACGGCGTGTCCGATGGCGAGGACAACTGCCCGGGGATCACAAACGCCGACCAGGCGGATTCCGACGGCGATCTCGTCGGCGATGTCTGCGATAACTGTCCGGAAGAACCCAACGACGATCAGGCGGACGGCGACGAGGATGGCATCGGTGACGTCTGTGACAACTGTCCCGAGGCGCCCAACCCGGATCAGGTGGATGAAGATGGCGACGGCGTCGGTGATGCCTGTCAAGAGGTTGAGGCAGCGCGTGCCCTCGCGACCGATACCGACGAGGATGGTGTTGACGACATCGACGATAACTGTATCGCCCAGCCCAACGCCGATCAGGCGGATGGTGACGAGGATGGTGTCGGCGACGTGTGCGACAACTGTCCGGAACTGTCGAATCCGGATCAGCGTGACCTGGACGAAAACGGCGAAGGCGACGCATGCCAGATCGGTTTCGGTGTCGGTGACGGCGAGCTGCCCGGTCGGGGCCTTGGCATTGGTGCACCAAACATGTGTGGCGCGTGCGGTGCCGGAGCGCAGGTCGGCCTGATCTTCTACTCACTCTTCTGGATCGGCCTGCGGTCCGTTGGCCGGCGCCGGAGAATTGAGAATTGAGGATTGAGGATTGGCAATTCTCAATCGTCAATCTGCAATCCCGTCTCCTATTCGTAGCGCAACGATTCGACGGGATCCAGACGGGCGGCGCGAATGGCCGGGTAGATACCGCTGACGATGCCAATGATAAAGGCCATGATCAGCGCCAGGACGATGATGATCGGTGGCGTGTAGGTCTTGAATACCTGCGTGTAGCTGCCCAGGAAACTGGCCATCGCCCAGCCGCACACAACGCCCAGCGCGCCGCCTAAAACACTGATCGTGCTCGCTTCCATGAGGAACTGCTCGAGGATGTCAAACCGCCGCGCGCCCACAGCCATCCGGACGCCGATCTCCCGCGTGCGCTCGGTGACGGACACCAGCATGATGTTCATGATGCCGATACCACCGACGACCATCGAGATACCGGCGATGCTGTAGAGCACCACGGCGAAGATCTGGGCGACCTGGGCAAACTGTTGTTTCATCTGCTCCTGCGTGAAGATCTGAAAATCGTCGGCGGTGCCGGGTTTGATCCGGTGTGAGCCGCGAAGCGTCTTCTTGACACCCTGGATACAGGCGGAAAGCTTCTTCGCACTGACCGCCTGAACGACCAGCATGGTCAGGTTGCGCGAACCGAACATCCGGCCCATCGCCGTCGAGAGCGGGATGATGACCTGGTTGTCGACCTCCATGAAACCCAGAGTCCCCTTCTCCTCCATGACGCCGACCACGATAAAGCTCTTGCCGTTGATCTTGACTTTTTTGTCCACGGGGCTGAGCCAACCGAACAGATCCTTGGCGACTTTATGCCCCAAAATGCACACCATGGTGGTGCCGCGAATGTCCGCGCGCCGAAGGAAACGCCCGTTGACCACCTCGTAGCTGTTCATGGCCGCATAGCCTTCGCTTGTCCCAAGCACGCTGGCCACCACGTTCTTCTCAAAGTACTTGATCTGTCCACCACCCTGGAACTGTGGCGCCACGGCCTTGACCAGCGTGGGGTTCTCGCGCTGGATCAGCTTGGCATCGTTGGGTGTGAGCGAGTTCAGCGAGACGCTTCGACCATGGCGGTGCTCACTGCCGTTGACGATGATCACCTGGTCCGCACCGAGCGCCTCGAACCGTTCCAGGATGTCTCGCTGGGCGCCTTCGAGGATCGAAACAGCCGACACAACCGCCCCCACACCGATGATGACGCCCAGCGTCGCCAGCATGGACCGCAGAAGGTTCTGCCGGAGCCCTTTGAGTGCCATCAAGATGATTCGCAGATGAAACACGCTAAGTTTGTCCACCGGCGTAAAAGAACCTTCTCACGATGCGATCTCCCTCACGATGCAATCTCCGTGGACGAGGGCTTGACCGGCGCGGCGGTTCTTGGCCCCACGGCGCTTCGCCGCGCATCAACTGCTCGCGACAGAACCTGATTCCTGCGCGCCTTATCGACGGCGCCGTCCTCGATGATCTTTCCGTCGCGCATGTGGATCGTGCGGTCGGCTTGAACCGCGACCTCCATCTCGTGCGTGACAATCACGATCGTAATGCCCGAGGCGTGCAGCTCGTGAAAAATCCGCATAATCTGCCCACCGGTTTTCGAGTCGAGGTTTCCGGTGGGCTCGTCGGCAAGAATCAGGCTCGGGTTGTTGACGATCGCGCGGGCGATCGCGACGCGCTGGCACTCCCCACCCGACATCTCGCCAGGCGTGTGACGGGCCCGATTGGCGAGCCCCACGCGCTCGAGCGCCGCCTTGGCGGTCTTCTTGCTAAACCGCTTGCGGGTGTAGGTCAGAGGCAATAGCACGTTGTCCAGCGCGCTGGTTCGGTTGATCAGGTTGAAGGTCTGAAACACGAATCCGATGTGCCGGTTGCGAACCTCCGCCAGTTGTTTTTCCCTAAGCGCGGTGGTCATCCGTCCTTGAAACTCGAGCGTGCCGGATGTCGGTCGATCGAGGCAGCCCAGAATGTGCATGAGCGTGCTCTTGCCGCTTCCCGACGCACCGGTGATGCTGACGAACTCGCCCGCTTGGATCGTCAGATCAACACCGTCGAGTGCGTGGACGATCGTGTCGCCCATGACGTACTCTTTGCAAAGCTGAAGGGCTTGAATCATCTCACAGGCATGCCGATAGCGAGGGCGGGGCGGGTTTCCCCGAGCGTCTGTTTCAATCCTTGTCCTTGTCCTTTTTGATCGGGAGTTTGGTGTAGACGATCGTGCCTTCCGCCAACTCATCGCAGAGTACGTGCGAGTAGCTCCCGTTGCTCAGTCCGAACTTGCAGGCGACGAACTGAGTCTCCCGGTCGGAAGCCTCCGCGCCGGGCTTGGGGATGTACACGCCGAGCTTGCCGCTCAACCCCTCGCGGATGGCTTCGTTGGTGCAGAGCAGTACATCTTCAAGGTGCTCGGAGGTGAACCGTACGTCCGCTCGCATTCCAGGCAGAAGCAGGTTGCGGTTGTCGCTGGTAATCACGACGTCCACCAGGTAAGTCACCACGCCGCTTACCGTCTTGGGCTCGGGATAGATCCGCTCGATCACACCGCGAAACTCCCGGTCGCGGAAGGACTCGACGGTGATGACCGGTAGGTTCTCCATGTGACGCGACGCCTCCTCAAGATCTTCCGGCATCCGCGCGGACTCGTCATGGCCTGGGATTGCCCAGTCCGGCGCAATCGCCCGCACGCGCTCGATGTCCGACTCGTCCACCTCGGCCCCCACGATCAAACGATCCATGTCGAGCACGGTTGCCAGGAGCGTTCCACCGGTAAACGTAGTCTTTCCGCCTTGGATGACCTCACCGATCTGCACCTTCACGTCGCCGATGATCCCCGCGATGGGCGCCACGATGTCGGTCTCGCTCAGAATCTTCCGGGCGTCGGCGAGGGTGTCACCGGCCCGCTGGTGGGTTGCCTCGGCCTGTTTCACCGTTTGTTCCGCCAGCTCGGCGCTGAGCCTCGCCTTTTCCAACAGGGCCTGGGTTTCCCTCAGTTGCGCGACCTCCCGATTATAGGTAACGTCCCGTTCGAGCAGCTCCTCCTCGCTGGTCTGTTCCGGAGGGAGAGCAAGGAGCTTCTCCCTTCGGTACTTGGCGAGGCGGGTTGACTCTTGAAGCTGTACCACGCGCGCCTCGGCAGAAGCAAGGTCCGCGGTCCGGGCAAGCCGCAGTCGGATACGGGCCTCCTCGAGCCGCGCCTCGGCCACGACAACATCCAGCATGGCCTTGTTCACCGTCCGCTCTTCGTCGTCCCGCTGGAGCCGGATCAGCAAATCGCCCGCTTGGACGCGGTCCCCCGGTTGCCGGCCTATCTCGATAACTTCGCCGCTCGCCTTGGACTTGATTTCAACGCGAAGGGCGGGTCTCACTTCGCCCGTCGCGTTGATCGGGAGCGTCAGGTCGCCGCGGATGATCTTCTCCGTCTTGCCCTCCAGACCCTTGAAGGACATCTTCAGCTTCGCCTTGGCGGCGATGTAGCCCGTCACCAACGTGGCAGATAGCAGAACAACGATGATGATGTTCTTCATGGCAACACGCAAGATTGCAGATTGCAGAGTGCAGAGTGTCGATTCTCAATCCCCAATCTTCAATCCTCAATCTGCAATCGACGACGGTGCAAACTTCAACCCGAAAGTCTGTGCGACAGCCTGGTTCGTCACGACCCCGCACTCAATGTTGATCCCCTCGCCAAGGCCCGCATCCTCCCGGCACGCGGTTTTGTACCCGAGGTCAGCCAGCTTGAGCACGTAGGGCAGCGTCGCGTTGGTCAGCGCAAAGGTCGACGTTCGCCCGACCGCACCGGGCATGTTGGTGACACCGTAGTGCACCACATGGTCCACGATGTACGTGGGTTCCTCATGGGTCGTGGGACGGATCGTCTCGCAGCACCCGCCCTGATCCACACCGACGTCCACGATGACGGCGCCGGGCCTCATCTCGGATAAAAACTCGCGAGGAACCAGCACCGGGCATCGGGCACCGGGAATCAACACAGCCCCAATCAGCAGGTCCGTGGTCGGCAAGAGACGCCGTAGCGCCAAGCGGTCGCTGAAAACAGTGTGGACGTTGGCCGGCATGACGTCGTCGAGGTAACGCAGACGCTCGAGGTCCACATCCATGATCGTGACCTTCGCACCCAGCCCCGCCGCCACCTTGGCGGCGTTGGTCCCCACGATTCCGCCGCCGATGATGAGCACCTCGGCCGGTTCCACGCCGGGAACACCGCCCAGCAAAATGCCGCGACCCATCATGGGACGTTCGAGGTACTTGGCACCCTCCTGGATGCTCATTTTGCCCGCCACCTCGCTCATCGGCGTCAGGAGCGGAAGGCGTCCCTGCCGGTCCACGATCGTCTCATAGGCGATGGCGACCGAGCCGCCGGCGATCACGCCCTCCGACAATTCGCGGTCGGCGGCGAAGTGAAAGAAGGTGAACATCACCTGCCCCTTGCGCATCAGCTCACGTTCAGCGGCCAGCGGCTCTTTCACCTTGATGATCAGTTCCGCCTCCGCGAAGACTACGTCCGGGAGGTCGACGACCCTGGCACCGACGGCTTGGTACTCGGCGTCGGAGATGCCCGAGCCGATGCCCGCGTTCGTTTCAATTAACACGGTGTGTCCGCGTCGGACCAGTTCGTCGGCGCCCACCGGCGTCATGCTGACGCGGTATTCGTGCGTCTTTGTCTCCTTGGGTACACCGACAATCATAGCGCCGATTGTCGATTGAGGATTGAGGATTGTCAATCGCCAATCGTCAATCCGCCATCCTCGATGACGATCCGGATCGCCCCGACGTCGGCTGTGTTGTAAAGGGGGATCCGACCGACGGCGTATGGTAACCCGCTGAGCGTCTCGCGCATCGGCTCAGCGCTCGAGCGAATCACGGCGATGGGGTCAACCGCGCGGATAAACGCGGGCGTGCTGGTCTCGACACCGCCGTGATGGGGAAGAAGAAGTACATCGGCATGAAGGTTGCCGTGCGCGATGAGTGCGCGCAACGCTCGCTCCTCAACGTCCCCCGTGAACAGGATCGAGTGGCCACCGTACGTCAGTCGCAGCACCGTCGAAGTGTCGTTTGTTGTAACCTCTTGGGGAAAGTCGGCGGCGGGGGCCAGATACTCGAATGTCACACCGGACACCGTCCAGCTCCCACCCGACGGATCAATCGTCTGCACCGGATGATTCGACTTGGCCAAAAGTTTCAACAGGTGCCGGCTCGGAGATCGGGGGCCGCTCCGCTGCTCGAAATACCGGTTCACGATAATCGGCCCCGTCGGAATCTCGCTAATGATGGTGGGCAATCCGCTAAAGTGATCGAGGTTCGGATGACTCAGGTATACGCGGTCGATCCGCCCGATACCGCGGTGTCGAAGAAACGGCACGACGACGCTTCGACCCACATCGCTCGGGCGGGAGCTTCCGGCGTCGTAGAGCACCGTTCGTCCGTCCGGCAGTTCGATGACCGTGGCCGATCCCGCCCCGACGGATAGAACGGTCACCACGAGCCGATCCTCCCGCGCCGCAGGCCATTGCCATGTGGTGATTGTCGCAACAAGTACGAGAAGGGCCACCAGGCACGCTCGCCGTTGCGCGCGGCGAAGTGGAGGTGACGGCGGCTGCGCGGGCTTGATGTTGGGGTCGGCTTCTCGTTCTTGAATCACCCTGCGCTCTCGCGGGAACGCCCACACAAGCAACGCAAGGAACAAGTAGAAGCTCGTCGTGACCCACCGCGGCGGAGCCTCCATCGCCAGCGATGCTCCTGGAAGGGTCGCTAGTTTTTCCACCAGCACCAGCAGTGCCCCATCGACCACGCTAAGCGCCCATCCGATGGCGGAGCCAACGGTCGGCGAGATGATCCCGGTGATGAGCTTGGCAAAGCCCAGCAGCATCGACACCGCAACCAACGGAAGCACGAGCACCGAATTCAGTGGGCCCCACACATGGATTCGGTGAAAGTAGACCGCGATAAGCGGGAGGGTGATCACCCACGCCCCCACACTGATCGGAAAGGCACCTGCCAGGAATCTCCAACTGCGACGAAAGGCACCGAGCGGAATGCGCAGCACAAGCGGACGACGGGGACGCAAGGCTCGGGCCAATGCGCGATCCTGCTGCTCGAAGGGACGTCCGCGAGCGACCCTATCCCACCGCGCCCGGAGCACGGAGATCCCCTGAGTGAGAGCGGGTGAGACATAACTGACGCCGAACACGGCGGCGAAGGAGAGCTGGTATCCCAGATCGAACACCATCGCGGGGTCGAAAACAGCCAGGACGACCGCGCAGATCGAGATCCAGTTCAGGTAGGACCGCTCGCGGCGCAGAAGAAGCGAGACGCAATAGATCAGCGAGATTACGGTCGCGCGCAGGACCGGCGGGCGTGGTTCCGTCACCGCGGCATACAGGATCACAGCCGCCATCATGGCGAACGCTCTCCCACTCCGTTTCAAGCCTAAGAGCACACACGCCCACCAAACGAAGAACATTACGATGCCAACGTGTACGCCGCTCACGGCCAGGAAGTGGATGCAGCCCGCACGGATGAAGATGTCGTTGAGACGGCGATCCAGCCCGGAGCGGTGCCCGAGCACCATCGCCTCGAGCAGACTCGCTTCTTCGTCGCTTCCCGTCGCCAGATCGTCCGTGAGCATCCCTCGCGCCGTCGTTCGCAACCACGCGAGCAGGTCTCGATGCCGCGGCGGATCTGGATCAAGCCGTTGCACGTTCCTGGCGGTCTTGCAGCGTATCCGTGCCACGACGCCCTGGCGCCGACTCCGACTCGCCCAGTCGTACGCACCGGGGTTTCTTGGCGGCCTCAGGCGGTACAACCAGCCGAAGAGCTCAACCTGTTC
>JADFOB010000243.1 GCA_022563055.1 Planctomycetota bacterium | reverse complement strand
AGGCGCTCATGCAGTGGCTGCGCCTGGACTTTGGCGGCGCCGCGTCCACGCTGTTTGATCTGCTAAGCGTTCATCCCAACGACGTGGACGCGCACTGTCTGTTGGGCGAGGTGCTTTCCGCGCGAGCGCGAGTGGCCGCGGCAAGAAAGCACTTTCAGCGAGCCGTGGAACTCGATCCCCAATGCGCGTGGGCACTCACAGCGCTCGCCTCGCTACCGGAAGATGAGCAGTCGCCGATGCAAACCGCCACCAAGCTAACCGCCGCAGCCGGGCCATCGTAAACCGTTGAAGCAGTAGCGTGGGGGACTGACGCCTTGCGCGACGCTCCATCGTTCATCCGTCCCCCACCCTTCGCCTACGGCGAAGGATGGGGCACCCGCTGGTCGCGGCAAAAGCACTGCTCACAGAGCAGTGGCACACACCTCAATCCCCGCGCGACCCATCGAGTCATCGCTGGAACGGCGCTAGCTTTTCGGTCCCGTCGACGGCATCCCAAGCTTGGCGAAGCGGTACATGATGCCGTCGGCCACACGATGAGAGCAGCGGCGGATCATCGTCATGAGCTTGCCGTCCAGCGTCAGCGTCACTTCCGCCCGCCGGCGCCGCGACGATCGTATCACCGCGCGCGCCACCCGTTGCGGCGTATACTGGGTCTTGGCTACCCGAGTGGCTTTCACGTCGATGCTCGCGGCGACCTCGAAGAACGCCGTGTTCGTCGATCCAGGTGCCACGTCGATGACATCCACGCCCGATCGCCGAAGCTCCATCCTAAGCCCCGTGCTCAACGATCGCAGCGCCGCTTTGGTCGCGCTGTACACCGTCATCCGGGGGATCGCTTGATTGCCCACGACCGAAGAGATGTTAATGATCTGACCGCTTCGGCGCTCGAGCATGTCGGGCAGTACCGCTTGGATCAGCGCGATCGGGGCAGCCAGGTTGAGGCGCAGCATCCGATCAACATGCTCGCTGGGCGTGCGAAGAACGCTTGCGAAGCTCGCCCAGCCGGCGTTGTTCACCAGGACATCGATAGGCCCGAACCGCTCTTTGGCTACCCGCAGGGCAGCCTCACGCTGCTCTGCGTCGGTGACGTCCATTTTGACCGGAACAATTCGCTCTGCGCCTAGCTCATCGGCCAGGGCTTGGAGTTTATCGAGCGACCGCGCAGCCGCCACCACGCGGCTCCCCGCGCGGTGGAACTCGACGGCGCAAGCCCGTCCGATCCCGCTCGACGCGCCGGTGATGAAGACCACCCGATCTTTCAAATCATAACCCATTGTCGTGTTACCTCGGTCGGGGTGATTCACCACGGAGCGCGCCGCATGGCATGTTCGCGTTTGTGTGAAAAAACGCCGTGGCCATCCATTCATGCGTGTTGATAGAGATGCGCGCACTCCTCGTGCCGGCTTTGTCCGTCTGCGAAGACCGCGTACTTCGCGCCGGACCAGATGGACGCCGCTCCGTGGCGACCATCTTTCGCCAGGGCGTAGAACTTGACTTGGAACTTGGGTTGGCCTCGCTCGTTGAGAAGTCGCGATTCCGTGGTTGTCTCCACGATCCGTCGAAGCGCGTGAAGGCAAGCGTCCACCGGTGCCATGCCGTGTCGCATGGCTTCGATGACCGTGTGGGCTCCGCAGGTCTTGATGACCGCCTCGCCTCGACCCGTAGCCCCGGCTGCCCCGACGTGGCGATCCACGAAGAGACCCGCCCCAATGATTGGTGAGTCGCCCACGCGACCGGGGATCTTGAAGCTCAAACCGCTGGTCGTCGTAACCCCGCTGATCTCTCCGGTGGCGCTGAGCCCGCAGCAGTTGATCGTTCCATACGTGAACGCGGGGGCGACGTTACGGCGGGATTGCCCACCCGGGGATTGCCCACCTCTGGAAACATCCGGCGGAGCGATCCAATCATCCTTGTCCGAATGGTTCTCCTTCCACTCGAGCCACCTGCGCCGTGCCCGGTCGGTCAGCAGATTCACCTCCGTAAACCCGTGCGCCCGAGCGAAGCGAAGCGCGCCTTCGCCGACAAGCATGACGTGATCCGTTCGCTCCATCACGAGCTGGGCTACCAGCGAAGGCGTCTTGATGTTCCGCAAAGCCGCCACCGAACCCGCACGACACGTCGGACCGTGCATCACGCACGAATCCAGCTCGACGACGCCGTCTTCGTTGGGCAGGCCTCCGTAACCCACCGACATGTCGTCGGGATTCTCCTCGACAAGATTCACGCCCGCGATCACGGCATCGAGCGTATCGGCGCCGCCACGGATCATCGCCGCCGCCTTTTGCGTCGCGGCAAGTCCGTTCGCGCTGGCGATGACCACCGGTCCGGACAACGGCGGTGACGCCTGATCCGCGTTGGCAGCACGCCCCGACCCCAGCGCCCCGGTAGCAGCCGCAGCCACAGTCGATTGAAGGAAGTCACGCCTGGTTGGTTGACTCATAGCGAACACCTTTGAGCAATGCCGTTCTCTGTTCAGCCTCGGTCTGACGGGTTAGCGTACTCCCGACGTACGTCGGGACTCTTGAGCAGTGATCTCCGGAGTCCTGGATCCGCTCACCGTAGCTTCGCACTGCTCAAGAGCAGTGGCACACATCGTAAGCCTCTACGCCGCCCGTCGGATCGCGGTTGGCAGAGCACTGGGAGGCCTACCATGTCGGCGCATCAACATGGAATGGCCACGGCGATCCGGGACCGGCCTTTCCGGCGATTGCGTTGTACAGACGTGCCCGAGGATCTGCGCACGCCGGCTTTTTCAAGCTGCAACATGCGCTCCTTGAGCGTGAGACCTCCGGTGGAGGAAAACCCACCGAGCGAACCATCGGATCGGAGCACGCGATGGCACGGAATGACGAGCGGGAGCGGGTTGAACGCCATGGCACCACCGGCGGCTCGTGCGGCTGCGGGGTTCCCCGCTGCCTTGGCCAAGTCGGCGTACGTAACGGTTTCGCCATAGGGAATAGCCTCGCACACGGCCAGCACCGCACGCCGGAATAGCGGCATGTCGCCC
>JADFOB010000242.1 GCA_022563055.1 Planctomycetota bacterium | reverse complement strand
GGGCGGTGGCTGAGGATGATTTCCTCGACAAGTGGCAGCGATGGGGGGCGTGTGTGACAGCCTGCCCGGCAAACGCCATCGCCGCGCTGAATAGCCCGGACCCACGTTTGGCACAAACGCCCGTCATCAGGCCTTCGGTTTCTGCCTGCGTCGTGTGTGAGGGGTTGTTGTGTACGCACGCCTGTCCCAGCGGTGCGTTGCTGCCGTTGACCGATCCGCGCATGATTCAGATGGGCTTAGCCGTGGTGAGCGTCGCGCAGTGCGTCCGCTCGCGCGACGAGTCTTGCACCGAATGCGTGGACAAATGCCCGCTGGGCTTGTCGGCGATTCGCTTCAACGACGCAGGCCCGCCCGAAGTGCTCGCCAAAGGCTGTACCGGCTGCGGCGTGTGCGAGCTGTACTGCCCGACGACGCCCAAAGCGATCATCGTCGAGGCATCCAGGCCATCCAGAGGCTGATTCAACCCGTCCGATCACGACTGCATGCGAGACAAGCGGCGAACGTCAGTTCACGTCGCCGGCAGTCCGTGGCTTGGGAGTTCGGGGTCTTTCGGTTTCGTTCCTTGTGACTATAATACGGCGTTGGCCTTTGCGGGCAGCGGGAGGTGTTTTTCGCCGTCCGCAGGCTAAGGCGCTGCGTTTGAGTCCGGTGGGTCGGGGATACGTTGAGCGAGAGTGGGTCCAGAGTCTATGACGGTAGTCGGCGAAACAAGACGTGCGGGCATTTCCAACCTGTACCTGGCTTCGATGAGCCTGGCGCGGGCAAAGCTGCTGCGCGATCACGGATATGAGTTCCAGGTGGTGACGCCGAGCGTGGATGAAGCCGTCGAAATGGAATCCAACGTCCCCGCCATTCAATTGGCGGAAGCCCTCAGCTACTTCAAGGCGCGTAGCGTCTGCGCGGACATCGCCCAGGGATGGATTCTGGCTGCCGATACCGTAGCCGTGCTCGGGAAGCGGGTGTTCGGCAAACCGTTGGACCGTGCCGACGCCGGCAAGACGCTGGCTTGCCTGGCGGGGACGACGCACGAGGTCATCACGGGCGTGACGCTGCTCGACGCGGCCACCCTGCGGCGCAGCATTCGCCACGACGTGACCCAGGTCACCATGCATCCGCTTAGCAACAAGCAAATCGACGCCTACCTTGATACCGGTCTGTGGGAAGGCAAAGCCGGAGCGTACGGGATTCAGGACGATTCAGATCCGTTCGTCGAGCGCATCGACGGCAGTTTCAGCAACGTCGTGGGACTTCCGATGGAGCTGCTGGAGGAAATGATCGCCGTCCTATGATCGACCGCAGCCTCATCCGCAACTTCAGCATTATCGCCCACATTGACCACGGCAAGAGCACACTGGCAGACCGCCTGCTCGAGAACGCCGGGGTCATCAGCAAGCGCGAGATGCGCGCCCAGTTCCTCGATGACATGGACCTCGAGCGCGAGATGGGCATCACGATCAAAGCCAACCGGGCGACCGTGCCCTACACGTGCGACGGCAAGGACTACATATTCAATCTGATCGACACGCCCGGCCACGTCGACTTCCACTATGAAGTCTCCCGCGCCCTCGCAGCCTGCGAGGGCGTTTTGGTCCTGGTCGACGCGACGCAGGGCGTTCAGGCCCAGACGGTCGCCAACGCCTATCTGGCGGTCGAAGCCGATCTGGAGATCATCCTCGTCATCAACAAGATTGACCTCCCCGCCGCCCATCCGGAGGACATCGCGCTGGAGACGGAGCAGGTACTGGGGCTCGATGCGTCCGAAGCGGTCTTTACCAGTGCCAAGACCGGTGCGGGTGTGGACGACCTCCTTCGGGCGATCGTGGAGCGGATTCCCCCACCGCGGGGCGACCGCGATGGACCTCTGCGGGCACTCATTTACGACGCCAAACCCGACCCGCATCGCGGCGTGATTACGCACCTGAGGGTCTTCGATGGAGCGATGAGCCGCGGCGATCAGATCGACCTGCTTGCGGCTGAACGCACCTACAACGTGACCGAGGTGGGGAAGTTCACACCCAAGGCTACGCCGGTCGAGTCGTTGGGCGCGGGCGACGTCGGGTACATGCTTGCGGGGATCAAGACGTTGGTGGATGTCCACATTGGGGACACGGTGACGCACACTCGCAGACCGACGACGAATCGGCTTCCGGGCTACCAGACGCCCCAGCAGATGGTCTTTTGCGATTTCTTCCCCGGCATGGGCACCGGCACGGACCAGCTTCGCGAGGCGATGGAGAAACTCTGGCTCAACGACAGCTCGTTTACCTACTCGACGGTCGGATCGGACGCGTTGGGAGTCGGTTTTCGCTGCGGTTTTCTGGGCCTGCTCCACATGAAGATCATCCAGGAGCGGCTCGAACGCGAGGGGAACGTTTCGGTCGTGCAGACGGCTCCCACGGTGACTTACGAGGTGTTGCTCAAGGACGGCTCCGTCATCCGCATCGAGGCTCCCAGCGAGTTGCCCGATCTTTCCACCGTCCAGGAGATCCGTGAGCCGATCGTGGACGTACACATGATCATCCCGGCGGAGTGCGTCGGAACGGTCATGCAGCTCTCGATGGACCGCCGAGGAACGCACAAGAAAACCGAGTATCTATCCCCGACGCGCGTGATGATGACCTACGAACTGCCGCTTTGTGAGATCATTTACGATTTCTACGACAAGCTCAAGACCTGCACGAAGGGGTATGGAACAGCCGATTATGACATGACCGGATATCGGGCCGGCAAGCTGGTGAAGCTGGACATCCTCGTCAACGGAGTCCCCGTCGATGCGCTTTCGGTGATCGTTCATCGGGAGAAGGCGGAGTGGCGTGGCCGAAGACTGTTGGTGCGATTGAAGAAGGAGATTTCGCGCCATATGTTTGTGATCCCGCTTCAGGCGGCGATTGGAGCGAAGATCATCGCACGCGAGACGATCGCGCCGTTTCGCAAGGACGTGACAGCCAAGTGTTATGGCGGCGACGTCACGCGAAAGCGCAAGCTCCTGGAGAAACAGAAGGAGGGCAAGAAGCGGATGAAGACGGTCG
>JADFOB010000241.1 GCA_022563055.1 Planctomycetota bacterium | reverse complement strand
TGGCCAGGGCGTCGTTGTTGGCAAAGAGGCCCGCCCGCACCGAACCCAGGGCGATCACGACGCCACCGGTCAGCGTTGCGAGGTCGATGATCGCACGTGGCTTATACTGCTTCTGGGCATAGGTCAGCGCGTCGGCGAGGACCATGCGGCCCTCCGCATCCGTGCTGATGATCTCAACGGTTTTGCCGCTCATCGTCGTGACGATGTCGTTGGGGCGGTAGGCATTACCCGCAATCATATTCTCCGCCGCGGCGATGATCCCCACGACCGGCGTCTTGAGCTTGAGGGTAGCTACAGCCTGCATGACACCGACGACGGCCATGCCGCCACACTTGTCGTACTTCATGCCGACGATCCCGGTCTTGTCCTTGAGCGAATACCCGCCGGTGTCGAAGGTGATCGCCTTACCCACCAGGACCACCGGTTTGGCGTTCTTCGTTCCGGGCTTGCCGGCGTGCTCCAGAACGATCAGGCGCGCGGGCGTCTTGCTGGCGATGCCGACTTGAACAATGGCGTTGGCTTTCATGCGGACAAGCTGCTTGTCGTCCAAGACCCTGCATTTGAGCCGGCTGCGCCGCGCCAGTTTGACGATGCGGGCGGCCAATGTGACGGGGTTGATGACGTTGGGAGGCTCGTGCCCCCACCGCCGCGCCAGGTTGACCGCGTCGGCGATCACCGCCGTGCGCGCGATGGTTTTGTTCGACGTTGGGGACTTTCTCTTGGGCAAAAGACGCACCGCGACCGGGCGGTCGCGCTTCTTGTCCGAACGGTATGGGTCGAAGCGAAACGCACCGAGTTGCAGGCCCTCGCACAATGCTTCGACGGCGCCGCTGACGGAAAGCGCCTCGATTCCCGCCAGGTCGACGTCCGCTCGCCCGACGTTGTGACCCGTCAGCCAGCGGGCAACCGCTCCACCGACGCGCCGAACGGTTTCCGTGGTGCAGTCCGCTTGGGAACCGAGACAAGCAGTGATCGTCGTCCGCGGCGCTGAGCGAACGGCGCGAGCCGCATCGGCTGCGCGGATCTCACCCACCGTCTTGCCGATCCCGCCCGCGGTGGGCTTTTCCAGCGCGCACACAAATCGAATGAGAACATCGGCTGTCGTTCGGCGGGCTTGGGCAGGTTGGATCTTCAAGGGTTGACGCTCCCGATGTGAATGGTCCAGGATCGGTTCATCAGCGATACGGGCGGCATGGTAGGGCTCCAGACGCCGGTCCGCAAACGCCGACGAACCCGATGTCATTTTACGACCGGCCTGCGATCCTCAACCGTGCGATGTTGCCGGATTGCAACGCCCCCCATTACCCGGATGCCTGCCCTAACCGTATGACCGGCACAAACAGAACGCGGCGATGCCGTACGCCCCGGCACCGAGGCTATTACTGGACCGCTTCGTTCTTGGGGGTTACCGGAATGGTTTGTGGAGGATGTTGCGCGGGGATCGGCATGTTCTGGGAAGGAGGCGATCCGATGGGGTGCAAAATACGACTGGTTTTGGCTCTCCTTACTGTTGCGGTTCCAATCCTCGGCTGCACGGCTGCAAGACGCTACCCTCCGTCAGGCCGCGTGTCGTCCACGGACCTCGTATTCAACCCACAACTGATTGTATCCACTGGGAACGATATCCGCCGGAGTGAATGGCCGGTTGCGATCGGGGATAAGGCCCGCCACGAGTATGCCGACTACCGCGAGACGATCATCGACCGGCAGGGCAACTTCTTTGGTCACGGCAATACCTACTACCGCCGGTTCGAATCGACGCGGGTAGGCCGTTCCCATCGGTGAGCACAACCGTATTGGCCGGATCCGAGCGACCCCTCGCACGTGAAACCGCCACATTGCACAGGCTTAAAACCAACGCTTGAAGACCGGAACTCGTTGCTGTAAGATGATTTACGTTCCTTAGGGTGGGTTCCGAGATGGCGACCGTCACCAAAAAAGAGCTGATCGATCGAATCGCAGAAGAAACCGGTTGCAAGCGTGTACTCACGAAGCGGATCATCCAGGCGTTTCTGGATTCCATCGTCGAGGAGCTTGCCTATGGGAACCGCCTCGAATTCCGCGACTTCGGCGTGTTTGAAAGCACGGTCCGGGCGGCTCGCCGTGCTCAGAACCCCAAAACGATGGACGAGGTCTTCGTGCCCTCGAGGCGGACCGTTAAGTTCAAGGTCGGACGGATCATGAGGACGCGTCTGGACGAGGTTCCGATCCACATTGACGAGGCCACCGGGCTGGCCATCGAGGGGTCAGCGCAGCGTATGTCCGGAGAGGTCTGAGTGCAGTCGGGGGATCGCGTCCGTCAGCAACAGCCTTCTGGTGCTCCGTCAACGCTGATTTGATGGGGTACTTCGTGTGGCACAGCGGCCCTCCGCTGTGTCCGGGCAGACCCCCAGCCGGGGGCGGCTGGGCTACACAGGCCTCGCCAACCCACCCAAGCAAGTGTGAGGGAGCACTAGGAAGAGGCGGCGGCTTCTGCCTTCGCCATCGTTTGGGCGATCTTCTCGCCGAGCGAGTCCGCGGTAAACGGCTTAACAATGTAGTTGTTCACGCCGGCCTTGATCGCCTCGAGGACACGGGACTTCTCCGCCTCGGTCGTGCACATCATCATCGGGACGGTCTTGTTGATCTCGCGGATCTTCCGGACGAGCGTGATCCCGTCCATGTTCGGCATGTTCCAGTCAACCAGCAGGAGATCGGGAACGGTCTCCTTGAAAGCGGCGAGTGCTTGGACACCGTCCTCCGCCTCCATGATGTCCGTGTGACCTAGCTGCTTGAGCACGTTCTTCTGAATGCTGCGGATGGTCCGCGAGTCGTCGACGAGTAGGATTTTCACGATGTGGCTCCTGACGTAGCAAGTTCCGGAATCTTCCCGCCCTTGCGGGCGAGTACCATACCGATCTCCACGTTGAACGAACCGACGCTGGTTCCGCAAGGGATGATTAAGCGGGGGGCGTTCTTCGAGACTGGGAAGTGGTGGTGCTTCCCGATAACGACGTTCGGCAATGAGATCGAGATCATGAGCCCTTCGAATTTGGACTTCGCCCCGCCG
>JADFOB010000010.1 GCA_022563055.1 Planctomycetota bacterium | reverse complement strand
CCTTCGTTCGGCGTTTCAGATCCTCCGAATCCACTTTGTCCTTCCGCTACAGTTGTCAATCCTCAATCGGCAATCCTCAATCCTCAATCGCCAATCCAGCTACGGTACCGCCACATGGTCCAGCACCGCGCGGACTACGTCTTCGGACGTTTTCTCCTCCGCCTCGGCTTCGTAGGTGATGATGACGCGGTGGCGGAGGACGTCCATGGCGATGCTCTTGACATCCTGCGGTGTGACGTAGCCTCGACCCTCGAGGAACGCCGACGCCTTGGCACCAAGAGTCAGCGCCAATGTCGCGCGTGGCGACGCGCCGTACTGAACCCAATCGGCAACGGGTATGTCGAACGCGCCCGGATCGCGCGTGGCGAAGGTTAAGTCAACGATGTAGTCCTTGATCTTGTCGTCCATGTAGATCTCGTCCACCACGCTCCTGGCTTCGACGATCTCATGCGGAGTCATCACGGGGTCGATCTCGATGTCCGGGGCGGTGCGACCCATCCGGTCCAGGATCTGCCGTTCCTCGACCTTGGATGGGTAGTCGATCACAACTTTGAGCATGAATCGGTCGACCTGAGCCTCGGGCAGCGGATAGGTGCCTTCCTGCTCGATCGGGTTCTGTGTAGCGAGCACCAGGAAAGGCTCTTCGAGCTTGAATGTCTCCTTGCCGATGGTGACCTGGCGCTCCTGCATGGCTTCGAGCAACGCCGACTGAACCTTGGCGGGTGCGCGGTTGATCTCGTCGGCGAGAATGATGTTCGAGAAGATCGGACCCTTTTGGACCTGGAAGGTGCCGTCGTTCTGGCGATAGATCAGCGTTCCGATCAGGTCGGCGGGCAGCAGGTCGGGCGTAAACTGGAGTCGCTGAAACCCGGTGCTGATCCCGCGTGCAAGACAGGAGACAGCCAGGGTCTTGGCAAGACCGGGCACACCCTCGATCAGCAGGTGCCCGTTGCAAAGCAGGCCGATCAGCATTCGGTGCAGCAGCGCGTCCTGGCCGACGATCACGCGGTGCATCTGTTCGAGCAGTCGCCGGAACGGCTCACTCTTGGCGGCGGCCTGGGCTCCGAGCTGTTTCACGTCAAGCTCCGTCGTGGGCATGTCCAATCACTCCTAAAAAACCCGTTGCAAAAGTAGCGGCCGCCCAGCAAAAGTAGCGGCCGCCCCCCGTAAAATAGCGGCGCCCCCGTGGCGGCCGTAGAGCGCCGGAGAACCTGGGTTCGGGGAGCGCCGTTGGGTTCTTCAACGGGCTCCTAAACGAGGTTCCACACAGTCGCCAGAGGATATCTAGCAGTGTGCCGTGACAGACGCAAGGCAAGCGTCCAACCCGTCAAGAGCGCGGCCTCGTTGTTGCACGGTTGTTACAGAAACGGCGTGTTCGGCAGGCGAGTTCGCAAGAAAGGAGGCTACTGCTGCGTCGACTTGAGCGCCATGCGAAGTTCGTTGAGAAGCTGATCGACCTTAAACGGTTTGAACAGCACCGCAGCCAGCCCCTCGCGCCGGGCGCGGATGATCGAGTGGTTCGGGTCGTACCCGAAACCCGTGGTCAGAATCACCGGCGTGTCCGGGTTCGCTTCCTTGGCTGCGGCGAATACCTGGTACCCATCCTGGACGGGCATCTTGATGTCGCTAAGGACCAGGTCGAAGGGCTTCTGTGCGATCAGCTCGATGGCCTTGGCGCCATCCTGGGCGACGCTGACCTCGCAACCATAGCCGATGAGCACGTCGCGAACCGTGTCGCGGATGGTGTCTTCGTCATCGGCGATCAGGATCCGCTTGCCGCTCAGGGCGGGATCGTACATCTTCTTGCGGGGGGAACGGGCGCCGACGATCCCGGCTTTGAGGGACGTCAACTCCTTGATGGTCTCGCGGATCTTGACTGCGTTCTCGGAGATCGCCCGCAAACGGTGGCGGAGGTCGTCGTGCCCGATGTAGTCTTCCACCAGACATTCGACGTCGCTGAGAATATCGTTGAGTGGTGCCGTGATCTCGGCCATCACGTTGCTGCCGACCTGCCCGGTCGTCGTCTGCCGTTCGATCAACAGCAGATCCAGCACGTGCAGGGCCAGCGCGATATACCGTGAGAAGATCTCCGCGAACTGGCGGGAATCCTCGTTAAACGCCGCCAGTTTCGTGCTCTCGAAATTAGCGACACCCACCACTTCGTCATGGAGGCGAAGCGGTACGGTGAGCGAGGACTGCGCCCCCTCCGGACCGGGCAGATAACGTGGATCGGCGGCGGTGTCCGGACAGATGTAACTTTTCCCGCGAGCCGCGACATAGCCGGTGATACCATTCCCTTCCGCGGACGCAGAGATATCGGTGTCTTGGTCGTACACCGACGCCCCGGACGCGAGCACCAGTTCGAGTCGATTGGTTTTCTGGTTGAGTACGCGTATCTCGAAGTTGTCGAAATGCAGCAGTTCCTCGGTACACCGGATGATCTTCTGTTCGAGCAGGGCCAATCGCTCTTGCGCGTTGAGCCGGGAGATCTGTTCCACGTCGAGGCTTAGCAATTCGCGCCCCGCACGGTCGATCGCATCGATTTTGTCCCGCAAACGCCGCGTGTTCGTCGTGTTCTGTACCACCGCGGCTACCTGTGTGATCCGTTCGTGCAGGTCGATCACGGGTGTGGCGGTGACCTCGTAGTCTTCGTTCGCGCTCGTCGTAAAGCAAAAGCGTCGGCCGCGGATTCTCGACGTGCCCGCCTCGACCTCGGCCTGGGCCCACCGAAAGGTTTCCATGCAGCAACGGCACACGCGATCGCGTACGTCGTTCGTATAGCTCAGCATCTTCGGGTTGGCCCATTCGAGCTCACCCTTCCGGTCGACAATGCCGACACCCTGGCTCACACTGTCGATGATCGCGGCTGCTTGGCGCGTGACATGTACGTCCTGGAACGGAATGAAGTCCGCCGCCCGGCTGATGATCAGATCGAACGGTTCGGCACGCAACGCAGCCATCCCCGCCTCGAACGTACTCACCCGCTCGACCCGGGCATGCGCATCCACCCACTGTGAGAGTTCCTCACCCTCGGCGAGTTCTCCCAGAATCAGGACGTGCAACGGTTTGACACTCGTTTCGCTCATGGTTTCCATGCCCTGTGTGAGCCCCTTGTTCTTTCCCCTACCCTATTCTAGGCGACAGTTGGAGCAATCTCTCGCGCCCAAGCAGCGCTTGACCAACACGGTCTCGCCGCCTAGTCGATTCTGCGCGACTTGCTCCACGAGCCCCGCGGGGCAAGAGATTCGGACTGGAAACGTCCGGCATCGCCTTGCCCCAACCGTGCTGCGCGTGGCGTCCGGCGCCGACCCAGGATGGTCCGCGCGCCGGGCGGTTTGGCACCCGCAACCGATATAGTAAGTCGGGGAAGATACCCTCAACCCATTAGTGATTACAAGTAATTTAATGGAAGTTTTATTTGCGCTCGCTGGGCGGATGTTGCGGCGCCGCCTGTCCGATAACGGTGCAACTGGCGCTGGGCGGGTTGAGCAGCGTGGAAGCGTCGTCGGTCGGGTGGCCCAGGTCGGTCGGGTGGCGCAGGTTCTTTGAACCTGGGGTCGCGATTGCTTCCGGGCGGAGACCAGGCTGCTTGCTCACCGTCGCAACCCGATCGGATCGAGCCCGCAAGTCCAAAAGACCTCGGCCACCCATCCACCGCTCCGACAAGTCGGACCAACGAGCTGCCCGACGGGTTTCGCCGCCGAATAGAACCCGCGCAATATCGGCGCGGTGAGGTGTGACTGCCCTCACGGCGTGTGGTGGCGCGGCGATCCGCTCGGGGCCAATTCCCCATAGAGGTCGAGCATGGCGTCCGCGTGCCGGGCCATGCTGACGCGGTCGCCCACCTGCCTGGCTGCTTCGCCAAGCCGGCGGCGATGATCGGGGTCGCGCAGACGCCGGATCCGATCCGCAAGGGCGTCTACGTCGCGCGGGTCGTCGAGCACATACCCGTTGAGGCCGTCTCGGATCATCTCCGATGCACCGTCCCAGCGGGTCGTGATGCACGCAAGACCGGCGCTCAGCGATTCGAGCACGACCCGACTGCACGGATCGTAGAAGGTGGGATGAACCAGAACGTCCGCCGCGTGTTGAAAGGCGCGGACGCGATCAGTCGGACCCGTGAACGTCAGGTGCTCCGCCACGCCCAGCCTGGCCGCCAGACGATGCCAACGCTCAGAGTCGCCCTTCCCGATGACGAGTGATCGGACATCGGTAACGCCCTGTTTGAGCAGCATCGACAGGGCCTCCATCCAAACCCGGACGCCCTTGAGACGGAAGTTGTGAGCGATGAGTACGACGAGGCAGTCGTTCTGGGAAATGCCGAATTCCTCACGAACGTTTGCCCGCTCTTGAGCGCGGACGGAATCCGTCGCATCGTCCGGATCCACGCCGTTATAGATCCTGCGAATCCGCGCGTCGGGAAGGTCGTAGTGCCGCTTCAACTGCGCCACCACGTAGTCGGAGATGGCCACGACAATGGGGCCATCCCGATCGCCGAGCAACTGTCGCTCCACCATGAGCGCGAAACGCTGCTTGAAGTTGAAGCGGTTGGCGTAACGCTTGAGCGATCTCGAGGCACCGTTGCGGTGCAGCGAGATGTTCCGTTCGATACTCTCAGCCACCGTACCTCCGCGCGGCTGATAGATGTCGGCCGACCGGCAGGGCGAGATGGCGTGGACCACGTCGAACGACTGGGATCGGATCAACCGGTCGACCCGGTGCATGAAGGTGATCGTCTTGCGGGTCCGCGACATGGCGGCTCCACTGACAGTATGCACCTGCATTCCGGGGGTCGGTGAGGGTCGGCTACGCGTGAACAGGTGGATCTCAACACCGCGATCCATCAGGCAATGGATGAACTGCGTGGTCGAGGTCTCAGCCCCGCCCCGCCAAGCGTCCACCCATTCTGCGACCAGCGCGATTCTCACGGTTGAATGGCCTTTGCGGGCGTTAGCCGCGCCAGGCGCCGGCGATCGTGCCGCGCGATCCGCTGCGCCTTGCCCGCCACTCGATAGATCAGCCGCCTGGCTGACGGGTTCAGCTTAGGCAACCCGAGGTACTGTTTCAACCATCGCAACCGATCCGTCTGTGAAACAATTCCACGCGGCGTCGAGTAATGAAGCGCCGCTAGATCCTTGATGATCCACCGCCGCAACGCCCACCGCGGTCGCTTGATCCGCTGCAAGTCGATCAGATGGAGTGCCTCGCCCGCGACGGCTTGGGGATCGAAAAAGAGATGGGACAGGTATAAGTCCCGATGGACGTACCCGCGTCGGTGGAGGCGGGCGACCAGATCCGCCACAGCCACGACCAGTCGGCAGATAATCGCGCGATCCTCAAGGCCCCGGCGCGGTATCCAACGTTCCAGGGACTCGCCGGGCACCGCCGCCATCAGCACCGCGCTGCGCCGTTCCCTCGTGCCGACAAGATCCTCACCGAATGCGACGGGTTGCGGACACGCAATGCCCTGGCGGGCCAACTCGCGTAGCCACGCCCATTCCAGCCCGGCGACACTCGACGCGCCGCACCGGGCACGTCGAACCTCGCGACCGGCTCGAGCGGGCGGGTTGGTGAAGCGTTTCAAGTAGAAGGTCCGGGTTTGTCCTTCGACCTCGAGCGTGAGGCGAAGTCGTTCCCGCCACGGGCTCAGGCCCGGCTTGCTCAGAGACTCACCTTGCTTCGACTCAAACAAGCGATCGAGCGAATCCAACGCATTCGCGCGGAGCAGCGGAAGGTGCTCGGCTGCGACCTGAAGATCGTTATGGGAGACGATGGCCGTGGACCGAGAGGGCGAACCTCCTGGTGAGCCGTCTTTTTCAAGACGAAGCATGATAGCGGCTCGGCGGGAGCCTCGCCCTCCCCATTAACCGCCACTGGATTCGCGGGATTCCGCCATGGCATCGGCGTGCAGAAGTCCGACAGCCGCCTGGAAGACCGCGTCAACCGTCACGCCCCCCATGCAGTCCAAATGCCCGAGCGGGCAGATCCGCTGCTGGCACGGTCCGCACTCGATGTCGATTCGCACGATCCTCTCGCGTGCGTACCTGGTGGCGGTCCATTCCGGATCGGTCGGCCCGAACACCGTAACCACGGGGACGTTGAATGCCTTGGCAAAATGCCGCGGACCGGCGTCGTTACACACCAGCAGGTCGCTCCGCCGGATTAGAGACTTCAGACCGCCCAAACCCAGTAAGGGAGCGTCGAACACGAAGCCCGTCCGCTTCATCGACGACCCGATCGTCCGGCCGAGCTCCTCTTCGCCGGGTCCGCAGGTGATGACAACCGCCGCCTGCGTTGCCTCGATCAGCCGATCCGCCACACCGGCGAAGCGCTCCGGAAACCAACACTTGGCGGCGCCATATTTGGCACCGGGACTGATGACCACCAGTGGCTGATTCTCCTCGACGCCAAGCCCGGCCAGCCTGGCCTCGACCATGTCGTCGAAATGCAAGCTGGTGAACAGCTCGAGCCGGTCGCCGGGCCTGTCGCAACCGATGGCCTCGACCAGATCCGCGAAGTATTCCACGAGCGGCGTCGGCGTGAACTTCCCTGATGCGACGGTGGGAGCCGGTCGTCCGGAGGATGTGGCGGTGCCGGCTTTCCCATCACCTGTTCCCGTGCTCGAGGCGTCGCCAATCGGAGCGCCGCGGGGGGTTAAGCCTGCGGCTCGACCGCGACGCCGGCGGTTACGCACCGGCACGCGATCGGTCAGCAGGAATCCGCGTCCGTCTCGATTGTAGCCGAACCGCCGCTTTGCCCCGGCGAGCCGCGTGAGAAGGGCCGCCCGGAACGAATTCGGCATGACCACGCTCCAGTCGAAGCGCCGCCGGCGCAGCTCGCGGACGAAGTCGCGGAACGCACGATGGTAGGGGGCACGCTCGTCCTGGGTCGGCCACTCGACACAGTCGTCCATCCAGTCGCCGCCGCGAACGAGATCACGAAGGTTGGGTTCCAGTACGAAGGTGATGTGCGTGCGGACGAAGCGGTCACGAAGCGCGCGAAGCGCGGGCGTCGCCATCACAAAGTCGCCAACCCAGGTCGGCAGGACGACAAGCATGGCCCGTGGATCTTCCCTTCCGGCTCGCTCCTGCTCTTCCACGGTCGCCATTCTACGACCCCAACGAGCGCACCACAAACACCAACCGCCGGCACGCTCGTAAACGGTGTGCGGGGTTTGATAGATCCTGCGACCATCGATCCTAGACGATGATCCTGGACCGAGCCGCAGGCTTTAGCCTGCGCGAAGTCACGAAAGTCGCCGGCGGGCGCCCCATCCTTGCGAAGTGTTTGGACCGGAGACAAGGGTCACACCCGTTCGGAGACATGGGTAACACATTCTATCGTCTCCCTCTCTCACTGGACACACCCCCGGCAGCCGGGCCGGAGTGAGCGGAGCGAACGGAGGCCTGGCTGCCGGGCGGCGAATCATCGGGGCCTCCCTCCCCCGTCTCTTCCCCTCGCTTTGCCCGACCCCATTGGCCCGTACGCTCGTCGATCCAACCGATACGTTCGGTGCAGAAGTACACATCGAGCACCCCATCGCGCAACGTCGGTCGCAGCGCCACCGGGTAGCCGCGAAATGCCTTCCCCACACGGTATTCTCGATTCTTCAACGTGATCTGTCCGCCGTCATACACACGCCGGACCGTCTCCCCGGGGCCATACTCGATCGGCGGCAGCGTCTCGGGAAAGACGCGAGCGCTAACGGCATATCGAGTGATCGGTGTGTTCAGATCCAGAGCCTCGTGCGGACGACGAACGTTGTAGGTCTCACGCCAGTCGTCAAACGCGCTCTGACACGCCGGGAGGTTCTCAAAAGTTCGTCCGCTGAGCACTTCCGCTTTCAACGTCCGGTGAAAACGCTCATCTTTGCCTTGGGTCTGCGGGTGATACGGTCGCCCGTGCGAAACGCCCACGCCCACCCGCAGTAGCCACACCGTGAATGGTGTCCATGGATGATCCGCATCGCTACCCCACGGAGAACCGTTGTCCATCAGCATCCGGCGCGGAAGACCGTAACCACGAAAGACGCCTGTGAGTCGCTCGCGAACCGTACCTGTCCTTTCGTTGCCGCACGCCTCCAAGCCCACGCAGTAGCGCGAATGATCGTCCAGCACCGTCAGGGGATGGCATCGACCGAGATCCATCGCAAAATGCCCCTTGAAGTCCATCTGCCACAGGTCGTTGGGATGCTCGTGCTCGAAACGCGTCCAAGCCTTGTGCTTGCTCGACTCCGCCTCATCGATCAGACCGTGTCGATGCAGGATGGCCGTAATCGTACTGGCTGACGGAACACCTCGATGCCCGGCGTTGAGAAGAACCCGTCGAATCTTGCGACCGCCCCAAACAGGATGTTCGGCCCGAACCGCCAACACCAGTACCTCCATAGTTTCCGAGGTCCGCCCCGGGGAACCCCGCGGACGCCGGGAGCGATCCAGCAGTCCCGACAACCCGGCTCGTGAGTAACGCTTCACCCACTTGTAGCCCGTTTTGCGACTGACTCCGAAACGCCGACACAACTCCGACATCTGGGCCCGTTCAGCACGGGCCAATCCTACAAACTCCTCGCGACTAGACACGGCGGAACACTCCTTCCATGGCATGCTGAGCCTCCTTCAGTAAGGTCCAGCAGCCAGCTTAATGTGTTACCCATGTCTCCGAACACCTGTTACCCATGTCCCCGGTCTATACACGCGGCCAAGGATGGGGCACCCAACCTTCTCGCCCTTGCACGATCCGCGTTTTCTCGGGGAGCAGATCTCCAGTGGCCATCCTACCCGAAACCACCCACTGGATTCAAGCCCAAACGGCCCTCCACGTTGCGATTCAATACGGCCCTGACGTGCATCGAAATCAGGCGGTTCGCGGGATCAGGGAGCCGGAATGATCTTGTAAGTTGGTCCGACATTGCGGTATACTCGGTACAAACACTGGACGGCTTGTCCGGTAGTCCGTTGAAGAACTCGATGATCGGATCGTGAGTCCACGTTTTTCGGTGCCTTGCCCGCCTGAGGCGGCCCACGGTGGGTTCCGGCGCGCGGGGACCACTCTTTCAACGGCCAGGAAGGCAAGTTAAGGCCGGTCGAGAGCCGTCTCGCCGAGAAGGCCATTTGCAAGGGGAATCAGTGGCGTCCGATCTGATTAAGGCGGGAGCGAAGCGGCGCTGTTGGCGAGTTCATCCGAGGAGTATCGTTGCGCTTGTGATGGCTGTGACGGTCGTGGGTCAAGCCGACCCACCGCTGGGGTATTACGATTCCGTCAATGCTACGGACGCGACTACGCTTCGTATAACTCTTCACGACCTGATCGACGATCATACGCGCTTTCCCTATACATCCGGCTCCACCGACACCTGGGACATTCTTGAAGCGGCGCAGGAGGATCCCAACAACTCGGCCAACATCCTCGACATCTACGCCAATCAGAGTTTGGCCAAGTTCGGCGGCGGCATCGGAACGTACAACCGGGAACACAGTTGGCCCAAGTCGTACGGGTTTCCCAATGACGGATCGGGCAACTATCCCTATACCGACTGCCACCACCTTTTCCTGTGCAACGTCGGCTACAACTCGGATCGCAGCAACATGCCGTATAGAAACTGCGATGCCGGGTGTACCGAACGCCCGACCGATGCCAACAACGGCCAGGGTGGTGGAAGCGGCGTGTACCCTGGCAACTCCAATTGGTTCAGCGGTGAGTTCGTTTCCGGTATATGGGAGACGTGGGTCGGCTCGCGCGGCGACATCGCGCGAGCCCAGTTCTATTTGGATGTGCGGTATGAGGGTGGTTCGCATGGGGGAACGGGTGCCTCGGAGCCCGATCTGGTTCTCACGGACAACCAGGCGCTAATAGCCGCCAGCCAAACAGGCAGCAATGAATCGCTCGCCTACATGGGCGAACTGTCCGTGTTACTGCAGTGGCATGTGGAGGATCCCGTGGACGAGTTCGAACGGCGACGCAACGACGTTGTTTACAGTTACCAGGGTAATCGGAATCCGTTCGTGGATCATCCCGAGTGGGTGGGTTGTATCTATGGGATCACGTGTGCTCCAGGAAGCAACGCTAACGACGGCGCGTGGATCAACGAAATCCATTACGACAACGCAGGTGCCGACGTTGATGAAGGTGTGGAAATCGCCGGACCGGCCGGACTAAGCCTGACGGGCTGGTTGCTGATCGCCTACAACGGCAGCACTGGTCTACGATATGACACCGTCTTACTCTCCGGCGTCTTGCCCGATCAGGAAAGCGGGTTTGGCACGCTTTGGTTCACCATCCTCGGTTTGCAGAACGGATCGCCCGACGGCCTGGCGCTGATCGACGATGCCGGCGAGGTTGTCGAGTTTCTGAGCTATGAAGGTTCGTTCACGGCAGGTGACGGACCCGCAGCCGGTCAAACCTCAACCGAGATTCCCGTTGTCGAACCGAACGATACGCCAATCGGCTTGTCACTCCAGTTGCAGGGAGTCGGCAACAGCTCGGCAGACTTCACTTGGGCTTCGGACGTCCCACAAACACGCGGAACGGTGAACGAGGGTCAGACATTCCTTCCCGATACGGGTGACGGTATCCCCGCCGTTTCGACCTGGGGCATGGTTGTGGTCATGCTGTCAATCCTGACCATCGGTACGGTAGCGTTTCGGCGGACCCGTCGCTCGCGCTCGGAGCTCTGAATCCAATGCGAAACCGCCAACAGCCCGTCAACAAAGGTTCATCCGCGAATTCCGGGAAGCGTATTCGCGTAGCCCCCGATGCGGGAGCAGCTTGGAAGGCGATTCCGCGGGGGCCGTTTTCTCTATCCCGGAAATCGCGGATGAACCTATAATAAGACCATGGTCAAAATCAGAAACTATATCGATGGTGAGCTATGCGAGCCGGTATCGTCCGAATACCTGGACGTAGTCGACCCGGCCACCGGGCAGGTGTACGCCCAGGTGCCCGCCGGCGACGAGCGTGACGTCGAACTAGCCGTGGCAGCGGCCGAGCGGGCATTTGCGATGTGGTCGTCGACGCCCACGGAGGAGCGTTCGCGTATCCTGCTGAAGATTGCGGACATGCTCGAGGCCCGGCTGGACGAGTTTGCAAGGGCAGAGTGCGTCGATACCGGTAAACCGCTGGAACTCGCTCGCACGTTGGATATCCCGCGGGCGGTGCGCAGCCTACGTTTTTTTGCGACGGCGATCCTGCACTTTCATTCCGAATCGCACGCGACGGACAACGTGGCCCTCAACTACACACTGCGCCAGCCACGCGGCGTGACCGGGTTGATCTCACCTTGGAACCTTCCACTGTATCTGTTGACCTGGAAGGTCGCTCCGGCCATCGCGACCGGTAATACTGTGGTAGCCAAGCCGTCGGAAGTGACCCCGATGACGGCCTACATGTTCAGCGAGCTGTGTCGCGATGCGTCACTGCCACCGGGCGTGCTTAACGTCGTTCACGGTTTCGGCGCCAAGGCGGGCGCCGCCATCGCGGCCCATCCGAAGATCACCACCCTATCGTTTACCGGCGGGACGCGCACCGGCGCCGAGGTCGCCCGAACCGCGGCGCCGTTGTTCAAGAAGCTTTCGCTGGAACTCGGCGGCAAGAACCCCAACATCGTATTCGCCGACGCCGACATGGACGAGGCCATTGATGGTAGCGTGCGGGCCGCCTTCGCCAATCAGGGCCAGGTATGTCTGTGCGGGTCGCGGCTATTCGTCGAACAAAGCATCTACCGCGATTTCGTGGAGCGATTCGTCGCTAAGACGCGGGCCTTGAAAGTCGGTGACCCGTTGGAGTCAACGACTGATCAGGGCGCGTTGGTTTCGAAGCAACATTTCGAGAAGGTCTGCAACTACCTGGAGCTGGCCCGGCAGGAGGGCGGAACGATTCGTTGCGGTGGCAAGCCGGCCGAAACCATCAACGACCGCTGCCGCAACGGGTACTTCTTGGAACCGACGGCCTTCACCGACCGCGACGTCGA
>JADFOB010000240.1 GCA_022563055.1 Planctomycetota bacterium | reverse complement strand
TGCTGCTGCGGGAGGAATGGTCGGCTCATGCGGAACGCTGGCGCTGTGTGTGTTGGCGCGGATCAATCGCAAGGTGGATTTTGAACCTGGGTCGTCGGAACTGAGCGAGATGACGGTGGTGTGCCCGCGGTGTCGCAAGAAGCAGCTGATTCGGGTGGGGGAGTCAGCCTGTGCCGCATGTAAGCTGCGTATTTCCATACGTATCGAAGAGCCCCGTTGCCCACAGTGTGACTACCTGCTTTACGGCTTGATGTCCGACCGCTGTCCGGAATGCGGCGCGGCGATTGTGAACGACCAACAACCGACTCTCGCTTCGAGGGGATCAACTCAATGAGTGGTGAAACCCTGCTCCAACTCGCGCCGGAACTGATCCTGCTCGTCGGCGCGTGCATCACGCTCATCGCGGGCGTAGCGGGTAGCTCACAGCGCCGGGGCCAATGGGTCTCACCGCTTACCCTGCTGATCGTGCTGGCAGCCCTCGCCGTCACCTTGACGCTGGGTGTCCCGGATAACGTCACGGCGATACCGGGCCTGTGGCTGACGTCGCTGACCTTCTACACGCGGTGCATCACGTTGGGGATCGGCGCGCTGATCGTTCTGGTCAACTGGCACCAGCCCGTGGCCCGGGAGCGCGGCGAGTACATGGCCATGATTCTCTTCTCGCTGTTGGGCGTATTGCTCACAGCCTCCGCCAACGACCTGCTCGTTCTCTTCTTCGCCGTCGAACTCGTCAGCGTTCCCACCTACGTGCTCATCGCATTGAGTCGAGAGGACGCTCGCGCGTCGGAAGCCTCCGTCAAGTATTTCTTCCTCGGCGCCATGTCAGCCGCGATCCTCGCCTACGGGCTCAGCTTCCTCTACGGAGCGGCTGGAACCACGACGCTCTACCACTTCGACGGCGGCGTAGCCACGGCGCTGCTTCCTTCGGGTGCGGGCATGGGTTCTCTGGCCATCATGGGGCTGTTGCTCGTCGTCGCTGGGCTCGCCTTCAAAATCGCGGCGGTACCGTTTCACGTCTATGCACCGGATGTCTATGAAGGTGCAGCCTCACCCGTCACGGGTCTGCTCGGTTTCGTGCCCAAGTTCGCCGGTTTTCTTGCCCTCATCAAGATTCTGGGGGCGCTGAACTGGGACATTCCGACCGCGATGTTCTGGACTCTCTGGTTGATGGCCGCCGCCACGATGACGCTCGGCAACGTCCTGGCGCTCTTGCAGGACAGCGCCAAACGCATCCTCGCCTACTCCAGCATTGCCCACACGGGCTACATGCTCATCGCGCTGCTGGTCGGACCGGTCGCGGGGGAAGGCCCCATGCACGACGGCGTGGCGGCTTTGCTGTTCTACATGGCCATCTACGGGGCGATGAATCTTGGCGCTTTTGCGCTGATGACAGCTTATCGCTCCGGCACGCGACCGATCGAGACGTTGGATCATCTGTCCGGTCTTTCCCAACGAGCCCCACTGGCTGCCCTTGCGCTGGCTGTCTGTGTTTTCAGTTTGATGGGTTTCCCGCCGACAGCCGGTTTCCTCGGCAAGCTCTACATCTTCAGCAGTGCATTCTCTTTGGATGCGGGTCATGCCTATCATGGTCCGATGATCGCCCTGGCAATCATCGGCGTGGTCAACTCCGCCATCGCGGCAGCCTACTACCTTCGAATCGTGTCAGCCGCCTACATTCGAATGGAAACCGGCAAGACCGTTCCCACCGGTGGAATGCCGGTGCGATGGGGTCTGGCACTCTGTGCAGTTTTGATGCTGGTTCTCTTCGCCTGGCCCAGCGGATTGGCGCGGCAGGCACGCCGGGCGACCGTCGTTCTCCACCAGTCGATTCGCGCCGATTCCACCCGCGTCGCCCGCTCCTCGGACGAGCGTCCCGATGCGTCGGCCTCCACGGGGCAGGTACGGATCCCGCTCGCCGACCGTTCGCGCGACTGACAGACGTCGATACAATCTCGATATGGATAACACGTTCTCTCGTGAACAGGTCCGCCGCGTCGATCAACTCGCGGTCAGCCGGTACGGCATCCCGAGCGTGATTCTCATGGAAAACGCCGGTCGAAACGCGGCGGCCATCATTCGAGAAAGCTACGGAAAAACCGGCATTGCCTTTGTCTGCTGCGGAGTCGGTAACAACGGTGGCGATGGTTGCGTGATCGCCCGCCATCTGCACAACGCCGGTTGGACGGTGCGCATCATGGTCGCGGGCGATGAAGCCCGAATGACGGATGACACGCGAACGAACTTCGACATCATCCGGGCGATGGAGCTCAATGTGCAAGTCATAGACGATCGCAACGCACAGCTCGCCCTGATCGAGTCGATCCGCCGCGAAGAGATCATCGTCGATGCGCTCTTGGGAACCGGTTTTCACGGCGAAGTCCGCAGTCCGACGAACGAGCTTATCGCCGCTCTTAACGGCCTCGATCGTCGCGCCGTCATCGCGATTGACGTACCGTCGGGGCTTGATTGTGATACCGGCGTTCCCTCCAACGCCACCATCCGCGCCGATTTGACGATCACCTTCGTGGCCAACAAGCGCGGTTTCCTGCAACCCTCAGCCTCGCCGTACATTGGCCGGGTTGAAGTGGCCGACATCGGCGCACCGCGCGAACTGATCGAAGAGATTGCTAAGACGTAGGGTCCACGGTGCGGGGCAAACTTAGGCTACCTTCTGTTGGGATTCCAGCTTCCGTCTTCGTCGTAGCTCGGACTGCCCACGAAGCCTGATGCGTTCCAGAGCGCATCGAAAACAGGGCGAAGCTCGCGCCCAATGTCACAGTCGTGTGACTCCAACAGAATATCAGGTAAGAGCAGCACGTCTCGGTCAATGGGTTTGGGGTCGGACGCCCAATGCCCTGAAATCGATGCACCCTTGACGCCCAAAGCGCTGACACAGACTATGAACGGCGGTGGAACATCGACGAGTCTCAGCCCCTTGAGACACGACTCGATAGCCCTGACAATGTCCCTTTCGCAGGCATACGCTGAGATTCCGCGCCCTTCCTTGCCCTCCGATACAACACCCGCCATTACTGATTCGATTCGGCCCGAGCGGAAGACCTTGCAATACGACCCCGC
>JADFOB010000239.1 GCA_022563055.1 Planctomycetota bacterium | reverse complement strand
CGTTCTTGTGCGCTCTGCGGCCGACACGGGGGATCCCGGCGCGCCGGGACTACTTTTTCAACGGGCTCGTAGGGACCGGGCAGAACCATGGCACGCGGAAAGCACGTGGAAGCGCCCAAGGGCGCACCGGAGTGGATGGTCACCTATGGTGACACCATGACGCTGCTGTTGTGCTTCTTCGTCATCATCGTTTCGATGAGCGAGCTCAAGGAGGACAAGCGGTTCCAGGATGTGATGGAGTCGCTCCGGAAGGCGTTCGGCGGGTATGAGGGAGCGGTCGGTACCGTGCCGATCGAGAACGCACCCGTCAACGCCCTGATCGCCAAGCTGTTGGAACTGGAAGTGCCGGTGGACACGGACAAGATGGGCGATTCGGAGGAGGAAGGAATTCACGGGAAGAAGATTCGTGTGACCAACGTCCGCGACGGTATCGAGGTCGTCGTGGGAGGACGTATCACATTCAGCCGCTTTAGCGCCACACTGATGCCCCAAGGGCGCGAGCTGCTTGCCAGAACGGCGGAGCGGTTACGCGGCTACAATACGAAAATCCTTGTGCGCGGTCATGCTACGCACGAGTCCCTGCCCGAGGATGCGATCTACACGGACGCCCGCGACCTCTCTTTTGCGCGAGCCAAGGCAACAGCGGATGAGTTGGCCCGTAACGGCGTCCGGCGAGTCCGGATGATGCTCGTGGCTGTGGGCGATACGGAGCCGCTGGTGCGGCAAGCATACGATGAGAATCGGCGCGCGCTCAATCGGCGCGTCGAGATTTTGGTCACGGAGGACTTGATCGATGACTACGCCGGCTCCACGCTGGCGAACGATCTGAAGGAGTCCTCTGATGGCGGATGAAGTGCAGGGTGATGCGGCGGCGAAGGCTAAGGGCAGCGGAAAAATGTTCGCCATCATGATTGTGGCGCTTCTGATGATTGGTGAAGGGGCGGCCGTCTTCTTCCTTGCCAAGTCGCTGGGTGGGGCGCCGGTGCCCGCCGAAGGCGCCGATGTTGCCGAAGATGAAGGCGAAATGCAGCCGGAGTTCGGCGAGATCGAGCTGGCGAAGTGCCGTCCCAGCAACAAGATGAGCGGTAAGCTGATCGTGTTCCAGATGCTTGTATCAGGGCTGGTAGCACCGTCCGATCTGGAACGCGCCAAAGCCCTGACCAAGGCAAACTGCTCACGCATCCTGGATCGGGTCAATTACATCATTCGCAGTGCTGAGCTTCAGCATTTGAACGAACCGGGGCTCGAAACGATCAAGCGGCGACTCAAGAAGGAGTTTGACCGGATCTTCTCAGATGATGAGCTGATCAAGGAGGTGCTCATCCCCGAGCTGCTCCAATCCGGGCGGGGCATTTGAGCGTCGGTGTTTGGGTATCGACGAGACCTGAAATCCTCCGATAATACACGAACGGTCGGCGGCGCCGACCTAGGCGGCTGCAGGGATGCGCAGCAATAGGGATGGAACCCGTGGAAGATACGCCGAACAATCAATCCGATCCTTCGCAGGCTTCCGACGGCGAGATCAGTCAGTCGGATATCGACAACCTGATGAACGGCGGCGCCTCACCGTCCCAAGAGGCGACCCCATCCACACCTGACCAATCCGGCGAGGTCTCCCAGGCGGACATTGACGCGCTGATGAACGGTGGTGATGCGGCGTCGACGCAAGCTGCAGCACCGGCACCTGCTTCCTCCGATGAAATCTCCCAGTCGGATATCGATGCGCTGATGGGCGGCGGCGATTCGCCTGCTGCGGATCCGGGTGCTCAAGTCATGGCGGCGTCGGACGGCGTGAGCCAAGCGGACATCGACGCGCTCTTCGATGGAGGCGGTTCGGCTGACGCCGGCGCCCCGACCGAATCCGCTGCTACCGAGCCTGCTGCACCGGAGGTCGATACCCGTGTCGATACACTGGGACGACCGTTCGATGCGGCGGCTGCCGAGATGCAGGCAGCGCTGGACGCCGAGAAGGCCGAGGCGGCGGCGAACCCGTCCACGCCCGCGCCCGCGCCCTTTGCGCCCCAGCCCTTACAAGCCGATGCTGGTCTGACCGTGGATCCAAAGCGCGTGACGATGCTCAGCGATGTCAAGCTGCGCGTGAAGATCGAACTGGGGCGGACGCGCATGCTCGTCGAAGATGTGCTCAAACTGGGTGAAGGAAGCGTAGTGGAACTGGACAAGCTAGCGGGTGATCCGGTGGACGTGATCGTGAATGGCAGGCTGGTGGCCCGTGGTGAGGTTCTGATCCTAAACGACAATTTCTGCGTGCGCGTGAGCGAGGTGCTCTCGCACGATCCCCATCGGATTACGGTTTGAAACGATCCATGACACAACATGTCGGTGGAGGCGGTCCCGGATGGTCGTCGCTTGCGCACGCGGGCGTAGCGGGCGTAGGCCAGGTTGAAAACCTGACACAGGTTGCTCGTCAGGTTTGCAACCTGACCTACATAGCTCGTCCGTTGCTCCTCGCCACGCTGCTCGTGCTCAGCACTCGCGCGGCGGGCGATCCGTTGGACTATCTCGGAGATCCGCCGCAGCGTGGCTCGACGTCGATGCACGCCGCCCCGTCCGCGGCCTCGTCCATAGCGCTCGCCGCGCCCGCAGAAGCCGAGGCGACCGAACTGGCTGGTTCGCCGGCAGGATCGGAGCCCAAGACGCTTCGGCGGGGCGGTAGCGGGTCCAAGAGCGGGCAGCGATCAGCTATGCGTCCCAGGAGCGGGAAGCGTGGCGGTCCCTTTGGCAACCGGGTGGATTCTTCCAAAGATCTTTCGGCGCCGTGGTACCGGTCAGTCTTGGGATCATTGGCGATCGTTCTGTTGGCCATGGGAGCGGTCTACTGGTTCTTGAAGCGGTGGCTTCCGGGAACCCGACTTTCCGAAAGTCAGGTGCTCCGCGTCGTTGCGCGGACGACCCTATCGCCCAAGCACGGTGTCGCGCTGGTGCACCTGGGGCGCCGGTTTGTGATGGTAGGAACGTCACCCGATTCCGTGACCGTCTTGAGTGAGATCACGGATCCGGAAGAGGTGGCGGATTTGGCGGCCCGAACCGGGCTCGGCTCGGCTCGGCGTGGCACCGGTTTCGAGGATCTCC
>JADFOB010000238.1 GCA_022563055.1 Planctomycetota bacterium | reverse complement strand
CATCGCGCACGACTTAGCCGTCGATTTCGCAACGACGAAAGCTTGCGTGATGCACGCGGGAATGGCCGGGTTCTTGTACATCAATCTTGAAGGTCGCCAACCGACGGGAATTGTCAAACCGGCGGAGTACGAAGACCTGCGAAAGGAGCTCAAGGCACGATTCCTGGGCGATGGGTGTCGTGTGATCGATCCCAGTGGTAAGCCCCTCCAACTGTTCTCGGCTGTGCTCGAGCCCGAGGAGGTGTACGGTGTTTCGCGTGAGGATCAACCCTGGTTGCCGGACTTGATGCTCATTCCGCACGAGACGCTGGCCACGGTGCGTAAGATCCGAGGGAACCGGCCGGTGCGGTGGCTCTCCTATCGCAAGCTCGAGGGCACGCATCGCCCCGACGGCGTGCTGATCGCCACGGGTCCGGGGATCGCCCACCGGACCGACGTCCGTTGTCACATCGTCGACTGCGCCCCGACCATCCTCGCAATGCTCGGGCTGCGCATTCCGGACGATATGGAAGGACGCGTGGTGACGGAGATCTTCGAGCGTCCGCCCAAAGTCGAGACGGAACGCGCCGCCCAAGTCGAGAAGTCATCCGAAGGTACGGAGGTTTTCAGCGATGAGGAACTCCGTCAGGTCACGGAGCGTTTGTCGGATCTCGGGTATCTAGAGTAGGCGCCGCGTCGGGGGGACGGGTTGATTCCGGTCTGGGCTCGCCAATGCTTTGCCAGTATCGGTCGGCCAACTCGTCCCAGAAACCCAGCTCCCTGGCGGCTAACCCGTCGACTTTCCTGCCTTGCACGAAGACCGCCGGCGTCGATCGGAGGTTACGCTTCGCCCCTTCGTCGACGTCCTCGCGGATGCGCTGGGCTGGGGCGTCGGACTCCATGGCCTCTTGGAACGCCGTTGGGTCCAAGCCCAGTTCGGTCGCGACAGTCTCGGCGCTGAGCTGTCCGTTCTTTAACCGATGCTGATTGGCGAACAGAAAGTCGTGTGCCCTCCAGAAGCCGTCAGAACCGCCGAGGATGCGTGCGGCTTCCGCGATGGTCGCAGCGTGGCAAGCATGTTTGTGCATCTTGGTGGTCGTCCGGGCGTTGCAGTCGGTGTGGAGCGGATAGTGTTTGAAGACGATGGCGAGGCGGCCGGCGAAAAGTGGTTGAGCCTGTTCCTCCAGAATCGTGGCGACCCGTTTGCATGACGGACACTCGAAGTCGCTGAAAATGACCACGCTCCAGGTTGGCTCGCCCGGTGAAGCCTGGGTTCGGATCGCGTCGTCGGGGCGAATGTGGATGTCGTGCGTTTCACCCATCTCCCAAAGGCGCGCGAGCTGCGCGGTGTCGCCCTTGATGCGATCGATGGCAGCTTTGTACTGTCCCAGGGTTGTCAAGTAGACTTCCGCCTGCTTCTTCCACTGCTTGGAACCCAGGCGGGCCAGGTGGGCGTAGCTGATGAACGCCGCGGCGAGCAGCGTGAGAACGACCAGTCTGGTGGAGGGATGGAAGGTGCGGTCTGCGTCCTGGGTTGGCGGGGTTACGACGACAGCGTCAGGGACCGTTTTGTCAGAGCCTACCGGTTGAGGCACCGCGCGGGCTGAAGCCCGCGGCTCAGGGTGTGGTACCGCGCGCGAGGGTATCATGATCACAACGCAACAACCAATCAGCAAGTTCAGCACGTGCGTAACCACACACCAGGAGCACCATTCGGTCAGCACCGTGAACATGATGTACGTGTAGTAACCTGATCCGCCGAGCCCGGCTGCGATGAAGAGACAGGGAGCCAAGTGCAACCAGCGAAGCTGGGGCGAGGGTCGACCGACGCCGATGAACCAGACCCCCAGCACGGAGTAGTAGACCAATCCAAGCAACGCGACGGGGACATGGGGTCGGCCATCCGGCTTGTACCGATCCGCGTGCCGGGTGGGAAACTTGGCGGGGAAGTAGCTGTAGGGACTTGCCAGGACGGCTGCACAATCGGGCGCACCCGCCGCAGCGTCATCGCTGCAACCGGCGTCGAACCAGGTTGCTCCGGAAGAACCCGTGATATGTTTGTCCAGAAGGGCGGTGCTGATCCTGGCAGCCACCAGACTAAGGACCACAACGGCGATCGGGAGAATCGTGGATCGAAACATGATGGACGCTCTCGAGGGTCAGGCCGGCATCTGAACAACAACCGCGCGGAGCGGCGATTCTCGACGCGCCCCCACAAATCCGCGATTGGCGACGCTCCAAACCCTGCGGAGCATACAATGATCGCCGTTTTTTGGGAAAACGCCCCTGTTGCTCCGTCAGCCCTGGTCTCAATGGCTGTGCCACTGCTCTTGAGCAGTGACGTCTCCTGCTGGGCACCGCCTTGGAGAAGTTCCTCGGTGCTCGAGCAGGACGTGTGCCATTGCGCTGGAAAGGTGCTCTTCGTGCGACCAGCTTCGTGCGGTCCGGTCCCGACGCGCCGGGACTCAAGAGCAGTGGCACCCATCAGGATCTCTATCCAACCCGTCGAACCATGGAAGACACTCGCAATCTGCGCTTGTCATGGGGCCACGAAAAACCTATGCTGGTGGGTGATGGCTGGACGTCCCAAGATCACGATCAGCACGTTGCGTGCGCGTAAACGTGAGCGACAGAAGTTCTCGATGCTCACGTGTTACGATTACACGAATGCGCGCCTGATGGAGGAGGCGGGAGTCGATTCGCTCCTCGTGGGCGATACCTATGCCGAGGTCTGCCTGGGGCACCCCACCACACTTCCGGCAACGCTCGAGCACATGGTCACGCTGGCGGAGGCGGTCCGTCGCGGGGCGCCGTCGGTCTACCTGGTGGGGGACATGCCCTACCTGAGCTATCAGGTCTGTCCGGAAGAAGCGATTCGCAATGCCGGCAAGTTCATGTCCCGTGCGGGTTGCGATTGTGTCAAAGTGGAGGTGGATCGCCGTCTGGTCAAAACGGTCGAGGCTATGTCGACCGCCACGATCCCGGTCATGGCTCATCTGGGGTTGAAGCCTCAGTCGATCAAGCATATCGGCGGCTACCGCATCCAGGGAAAGCGGGCGTCGGAAGCGCTCGCGCTGGTCGAAGATGCCAAGATGTTGGAGGAGGCAGGCGCTGTAGCACTACTGCTTGAGGCGGTGCCCTTGGAAGTGGCATCGGTGATTA
>JADFOB010000237.1 GCA_022563055.1 Planctomycetota bacterium | reverse complement strand
GGAGTCGCACGGTCCCTTGGAACAGCGCGTTCGTGAGCGGACCGCGGCGCTCGCCCAGCGGGAGCGCCAGCAGGCGGCGGTTGCCTAACTGGGTCGACACGCATTGGCAACCGCCGATCTTGCCTCGCTGCTGGACGCAGCCGTTGAGCAGGTTGCCCGCACACTGAACGTCGAGTTCGCCAAAGTGCTGGAGCTGCTTCCCGACCAAAACGCCCTGCTGCTACGCGCCGGCGTCGGATGGAAGGAGGGATTGGTCGGGCACGCCACCGTCCCAACGGAGCTTGAGTCACAGGCCGGGTACACGCTGAACTGTGATAAGCCCGTTGTTGTGGACAATCTCTCCACCGAGACACGGTTTGGCGGTCCGCCGCTGCTCCTCGACCACGGCGTGTCCGCTGGAATCAGCACGGTGATTCGGGGCGTTGAGCGTCCATACGGTGTGTTGGGCGCCCATACGACGCGGCGACGGATGTTCACGCGCGACGACGCGCACTTCCTTCAGGCGGTGGCTAACCTCCTTGCCGAGGCCATCCAGCGCGCTGACACCGACGACAAACTTCGCGAAGCGACCGAGCGGGCCGAGGCGGCGACGCGGGCCAAAAGCGAGTTTCTGGCAAACATGAGCCACGAGATCCGCACACCCATGACGGCCATCCTCGGTTTCGCCGACGTTCTGCTCGAGCACGGAAATCTGGACGACGCGCCGCCGGAGCAGATCGAGGCAGCCCAGACAATCAAACGAAACGGCGAGCACCTGATCGCCATCATCAACGACATTCTCGACCTGTCCAAGATCGAGGCCGGCAAGATGACGGTCGAGCAGGTCACGTGCTCACCTTGCGGGATTGTGGAGGAGGTGATGTCACTGCTCCGCGTGCGCGCGGATGCAAAGGGATTGGTGCTCGACGTCGAGTATTTCGGGGCGGTTCCGGAAACCATCCAGTCCGCACCGATACGCCTGCGCCAGATCCTGATCAACCTGATCGGCAACGCCATCAAGTTCACACAAGTCGGCGGGGTGCACCTGGAGATTCGTTGTATTCGGGATGCGGACGAACCGCTACTGCAATTCGACGTCGTGGACACAGGCCACGGCATGACCGCGGAGCAGGCCGCCAGACTGTTCCAACCGTTCGTGCAGGCTGATACCTCGACGGCGCGTGCGTTCGGAGGCACCGGACTCGGTTTAACGATTAGCAAACGCTTTGCGCAGATGCTCGGAGGAGACGTGGTGGTGGTCGAGACCAGCGAAGGCGTCGGCACGCGCTTCCGTCTGTGGGTGGTGACGGGACCGCTCGAGGGAGTCAGAATGCTTGACGACCCCTCCGGCGCCGTCACACCGGAGCCTGCTTCGCCAGGGATCGCCGCCCAGACCGGGCAGGAAACACTCGATGGAGTTAGAATCCTCTTGGCGGAGGACGGTCCGGATAACCAGCGACTCATCGCCCACATTCTCAGGACGGTCGGTGCGGAGGTGACCGTTGCGGAAAACGGCGAGCTCGCCACGCGCGCCGCTCTAGGCGCCCGGGCTGCGGGCAAACCGTTCGACGTCATCCTGATGGATATGCAGATGCCGGTGATGGACGGATACGAGGCGACCGCGCTGCTTCGTCGTGAGGGATACACCGGGCCGATCATCGCCCTGACCGCCCACGCGATGGCGGGCGATCGAGAAAAGTGCCTCAAGAGCGGATGCGACGACTACGCCACAAAACCCATCGATCGGGCGAAACTGATAGCGACCATTCACCAACACCTTTCGACGGTCAACGTCAAAGCATGAAAACGTCGAAACACCGAAACGCCCAAACGTCGAAACGCCGGAACCTACCTGTCTGGGGGTTTGGACGTTTGGACGTTTGGACGTTTTCCTTTTTTTCCGCCGCGCCATCCTTTGGAGATGAACGATGAGCCGTGCCGTCTACGAGAAGATGAAGAAAACCTGCCAACTCCCGTCACCCACGGGAGTTGCTATGGAAATCCTGCGCCTTGCCGACAACGAGGAGACGACCATCGACGCGATCACATCGGCGGTCGAATCGGACCCTGCCATCTCCGCGCGCATGCTCAAGGTGGTGAACTCACCGCTGTGCGGGGTTTCCAGAACGATCTCTTCGGTGTCAAGCGCAATCAGGCTTCTGGGCTTGGCGACTGTCAAGAGCCTCGCGCTGGGCTTTTCGCTCGTGTCAAACAACCGGAGCGGACCGTGTCAGGCATTCGACCACGAGGCGTTTTGGGGGGAATCATTGGCGCGCGCGGTGACTGCCCGTAGTGTGGTCGGTCACCTCCGAACCTTTGCTCCCGATGAGGCCTTCACGATCGGCCTGTTGAGCCAGATGGGGCGACTCGCGCTGGCGACGGCGTTCCCAGAGGCCTACGCGCATGCACTGAGTCTTGTCAAAGGTGACGAGGCGGACACGCTAACCAAGATCGAGGGCGAGGTCTTCGAGATTAACCACAACGAGCTGACGGCGGAGATGATGGCGGACTGGAAGCTTGCGGACATCTTCCGCGACGCCGCGCGCCGGCAGGATTTGGTCGTCCCGCCGGATGAGGAGTCGAAGAGCCGTGCGTCGCAGTTGGCACGGATCTTACACTTGGCCGGGTCGGTCGCGTCCGTGATCACCGAAGTGACTGTCTACCGGGACTCGCTGACCGCCCTGGTCAACGAGGCCAACAGGCTCGGAATCAAGCCGGACCTCTTTCCTCAGATGTTCGACGAGATCGGCGTCGAGTGGCGAGACGCCGGGAAGATCTTTTCACTCTCGACACGAGAAGTACCCGCACTCGCGGAGATCTACACAAGATCCCATTCCCGGCGCGACAAACTTGAAGGTGCGTTGAAGGCCCCTCAACGCCCTACCCGTCCGTTGAAAAAGTAGTCCCGGCGCGCCCGCGATCCCCCCCCGGCGGCCGTTGAGCGCCGTTGGCTTTCGGGTTAGTTGTAGCGAGAAGAACCGCTATACGAAAACGGAGAATGGTCCAGCGGGGTTCGGGATCCCACGTAGATACCGGTTCTTGGGCACGTACGAGGGCCGCCGACACAGACGGCTTCGTTTGTGCATTGACTGTCGTCGCCGCAGCTTGTGGCGAGTGAGTCTTCCGGCAGCGGCGGCGCGCAAACTCAGGGCTTGCGACGCCTCCACCCGCCCGGAAACCACCGTGTAGG
>JADFOB010000236.1 GCA_022563055.1 Planctomycetota bacterium | reverse complement strand
GGCGCTTCGATCGTGATCTCATGGTGCGACGCAGTCTCGTCCGGCTGTGTGGCCAGCTGAAGTACGAGCACGCCCAGCAGAGCCATCAGGGCGGCGTGACGCCGGTCGAGTTTCTGTTTCTTCGTGCCGTGTCGGACGAAGAAGATCCGGAGCTACGTCGCGTGGCTCTGGAAGGCCTGGCGCGGTGCCTGGGCCGAACCCGGATCGACGCGGATGACACCTGGGCGCGAAAGTGGTGGCAGGACGAAGCGGGGAAGGCCCGGTGATCAGTCGCTGGCTCGACGAGACGTTCGCCTACGACGGCAGCCAACTCCGGGCGCATTGGATCCTCCGTCACACCGGCATCGCGGGCGATGCCGTGGTCGTCGTTGGAGGCGGCATGTGCCAGGACTCGGTGGATCGTTTCGACGCCGTCCGGTTCACCGATCGCAGCGGCGATCTCTTCGACGGTCTGCGAAGCTCCGGCGTGGCTGCGAAGATGGGCGAGCACCTTGTGTTGCAATTCGATCACTTGCGCGGCGGCTTTCTTGCCGGCTTCGACGCCCGGTTGATGGTAGGCGTTGATGTTGATCAACTCGGCATAGAGTCCCACGGCTCGCTCGAAGAGGGCGATCAGCGCACCGACGCTTGCGGCGTTGAGCTTATCGAGCGTGATGGTGATCGACTCGCGTCCGTTTTCAACCAGTGCGTCGCGCGTACCGAGCTGGAAACCACATAGGTAATCGCCGCAGGTCACGCCGTCTTCCACCATGAGCGATTGTCCCGCACGATCGCGCCGCACATCGATGAAGGTCGCGAAGAAATCGTTGACACCCTCGCGAAGCTGCTGCACGTAGGCATGTTGATCCGTGCTGCCCTTGTGGCCATAGAGGGTCAAACCCTGGTTGACCACCCGGCCCGCACGGTCGACCTCCTTGCCGAGCGACTCCATGACGAGTTGCTGAAGATACTTCGGCAAGAGCGCGAGGCGGTCACGGTAAGGCATGACCACCATGTTGCGCCGCCCGCGATGCTCGACCGCGTAATACCACATCAGAGCCAACAGGGCGGCGGGGTTTTTTGACACATCCGCACTGCGCGTAGCCGTGTCACAAGCGGCTGCGCCGCAAAGCAGTTCGTCCGTATCGACGCCCGTCAGCGCCGCGGGCAGCAGGCCCACGGCGGACATGACGGAGTTTCGCCCGCCGACCCAATCCCACATGGGGAAGATCCGTAACCACTTTTGGTCGGTGGCTCTGTGATGGAGCGTGCTACCCTCGCAGGTGATGGCGACGGCGTGTTTGGCGAAGTCGAGCCCGCTACGCCGATAGCGCTCAGCGGTTTCGAGCATGGCGTTGCGCGTTTCGATCGTTCCACCCGATTTCGAGACGACAACGGTCAAGGTCTGAGCAATGGTCTCATCGAGATCGTCCAGGACACGGTCGATCCCGTCGGGGTCGGTGTTATCGAGGAAGCGGATCAGCATGGGGTCGTCCGCACCGCCCAGAGCATCGCAGATGAACTGCGGCCCCAGCGCCGATCCACCGATGCCGATCAACAAGACCACGTAGAAACCGTCGCCGCGCTGCGGGGCGATGGTCCCGTTGTGCAGATCTGTGACAAACTGTTTAACAGCGTTGGTACACTCCTCGATCTCGCTACGAATCTGCTCATCGGGGGCTAGCTGTGGCGCGCGGAGCCAGTAGTGCCCGACCATCCGATTCTCGTCGGCGTTGGCGATAGCACCGCGCTCGAGTTGCTCCATCGCACGGAGCGCATCAGCCATGGGCGGACCCATCGTTGCGAGGAAGGAGTCGTCGAACATCATGCGACTGATATCGAGTTCCAATCCGACCGGATCAACGAGGCAAAGATGCTGCTTGTAGCGATCCCACAGTTCTCGTTTGTTCATCGTGGCGGTTCCTCGGTTGGCTCTGTGTGGTTTCGTGACGGCTCACCGGTTGATGCGCCGCGCGGGTTTGAGCTCTGGGTTCGGGGTGGAGGCTGGCCAGTGTCGGATTCCTCCGGCGGCGCCAGCGCCTGGATGGCGGCCCAAATCTTGCGCGTGGCGGCGCGGAGTGTCTCGCGGCCGTTCTCTCTGCGCTCAAATTCGCTAAGGTCGACGGGTCGCCCGAACCGAACGCGCGCCCGATAGCGGCTGAGCAGTCCCCGGAAGATGCCGTGCCGGTACGTCACACCGCTGATGTGAACGGGAATCACCGTGGCCCCGGTTCGCAGCGCGAGCATGGCCACGCCGTCTTTGGGGATGCGCTCGACGCCGGGTCGGGGGATGCCTCCTTCGATGAAGATCCCCAGCGCCCCACCCGCTCGGAGTTGGCGGAGTGCTTGTTTGGTGGCCATCGTGTCGCGCCCGTCACGCTTGGCGGCTATGCAATGGAGCAGACGGTGGCATGTTCTCACGACGGGCCAGCGTATGTACTCCTCGGCGATGATGAAGGAGAGCACTCGACGATTCGACGCGGCGATGAGGAAGTTCGGATCGGGGGCGCTGACGTGGTTGGCGGTTACGATCACCGGCCCGTGCGGGGGGACGGTGCTGGGTCCGACGCGCTCGAGGCGCCACCAGAACTTCGCAATCAGGTCGTTGATGTTCCTGGCGAGGGTAAGCTGTGGTGGAAAGGGTGAGCGTCGCAAGCGAACGGTCAGGGTGATCGCGGCTGCGATGAACGTTAGGATCGACACCAGCGCGAGAATGAAACCCGCCAAGGTATCGACGCGTTCCCACGCCGGTACGCCCAGCGCACCGGTCGCAAGCAGCAGTGCTCCGATGGCTGACACGTCCTTGACGCCGAACACGCGCCCGCGAAAGCGATTCGGAACGATTCGTTGGAGCAACGTGTTGAAGCTGGCCATCGTTGCGCAGGCGGACGCACCGCCGATGACAATGCCGACGCCGCCGATCACGCGCAACGTCGCCACCGGCAGCGCCAGGAACACCGATGCGCCAAGCAGCGCCATTCCGACCGAGATGCCCAACAGTCCCCACGTCAACGCGATCTCGCTGCGCAGGGCGTTACCAAGCGTGGTGATTCCGATCGCACCGATGACAAAGCCCGCTCCCAAGAGCGCGTAGTAGCCGCTAATGGTCTGGTAGGTGCCACCATAGACGTCTCGCACGACGGCCGGTATCACGCTCTTAACCAGTGCGCCGCAGAACCAGACGACCGCGG
>JADFOB010000235.1 GCA_022563055.1 Planctomycetota bacterium | reverse complement strand
AGCATCCCTCCCGCCAAACCCCTCGCCGCCCTGCCGGTTCTGTCAAACCCATCAACTAACTGACATCCTGGGAGAAGGCAAGGTTCCTTCGCAGACCGCTTGTTCCGCTGCAGCGCCGTGGCCGCTCGCGGCATTTGGAGCGCGAGCTCCCGGACTCCTTCGTCGACGTTTCACGTGAAACAACATTCACGTCGGCGCGCGGAACCTTCCGCTTCGCCGAACGTCAACCCCATCCATCCAATCTTCCGTCCGCCGCCTTGGCAAGAGACCGCCAAGTCCAGCGTAGAACAGGCAACGGGACGCGAAGGCCGAGCGTCTCTTCTGACCCGGTTCGTGATGGTCCAGGCTTTGTCCTAAAACTCCTTTCCCGTAGCGGCCGTAGAATGGCGATACGGTCCCGCCCCCAGAGGTCATTAGGACAAAGCCTAGTGCTTTGTCACACATAAACCTTCGGTTCGGTCGACGCCGTGTCGAGCCCCTGCACTGCTCTTGAGCAGTGCAAAACTCAACCGACCCGGTCTCAAACCGGAAGGACCACTGCTCAAGAGCAGCGGCACACGAACCCATCAGACGAAGACTGACAGAGCACTAGGCGCCACTGATCAGAGCCCGGAGCGTAAACGCGGGGTATCACCGATCGCAGCGTCGCACCAGCCAACCCGCTCGCTGACGCTCGGCGCTCTGATTACGTGGCGCATCCATGTTGGCAGCCGTTCCGACATCCCGACCGGCGGACCGCCGGAAGTGTCACGCACCTATGCCCGAGCGGAGCACTTTACCGAACGTCAAACAGATTCCTGGCTTCTCAGTACGGTTGCTATTGAAATAATACGGTCCCGAAGCGCGTAGTATTCACGTCGCTTGTGGAGTAACCCTCTCGCTTGGAATCGTGCCTCGCCTGCTGCCGGCCTCTTTGCGCGGCCCGCCGCGCCGGTCGTAAGAGCAACCATTCCATTGTCGCCGAAAGTGTCACGCACTCAGCAGCCGCCAGCGATCGCAGCGTTTGCCGAACGATGAGGAGATCAGCTCTGCCGCAGGCGAGCGCGGCAGGAAGTGTCGGGTAGAATCGAGCGCGATGAAGTCAGGCAATGGGCACAAAGAGTGTTGGTCGGTCGAGCGCGATCGAGTCGGAGAGGTAGTGCCACTAGCTGGCACTTCCGTTTCCGGGTTGCGCCCCGTGTGGCCCTTCGCCGCCATTGGCCTGCTCGCGCTGGCGCTTCGCGTGTTTTACCAACTGGAGACGCGGGACGTGCCATTCCTACGGCATCTTGTGGGGGATGCGGCGGGTTATGACGCGTGGGCGCGGGCCATTGCGGGCGGAGAATGGTTGGGGACCGAGGGGTTCTATCAAGCACCGTTGTATGCGTATGCGTTGGCGTGTGTGAAAGTGGTCCTCGGAGATCATGTGGGAGTTACTCGTCTTGTTCAGGCTGTATGGGGAGCGTTGGGTACTGTCGCCCTTGCAGTCGGGACGGCGAGACTATTGGGACGGCGGTGTGGCATCGTTGCGGGACTGATGCTCGCGGTCTACCCAACAGCCATATTCTTCGATGGGCTCATTCAGAAGACGTCGCTGGGATGTGCGGGCGTATGCGTGCTCCTTGCCGCGATGGCGGAATACCGGCACCGCCCAGCGCGATGGTGGGCCGGATGCATCGGGATGGTTGCGGCGTTGGTCATACTCACGCGAGAGAATGCGTTGGTATGGGCACCACTATTGGCGATATGGATTCCCGGAACACTCGGATCGTCACGGAGGGAGCGGTGGCGGGGGCACATTGGGAGTTATGTAGTGGGGATGATTCTTGTGCTTGGGCCTGTTGTTGTTCGGAATGCCGTGGTGTGTGGCGACTGGTCGGTGTCGACGTTCCAAGCCGGCCCCAACTTCTACATTGGCAATCATATAGGTGCGAGTGGTCGCTATACGCCGCTGGTGCGCGGCCACGAAACGCCGGTCTTTGAGCGACCTGACGCTACGCTGATCGCGGAGCGCGCGGAAGGACAAACGCTGAGCCCGCAGGAGGTGTCGCACTACTGGATGCGACGCGCAATACAAGACATTCGCGCCGAGCCGGTGGAGTGGGTTCGACTGATCGCCAGGAAGGTGTTGATGGTGTGGAACCGCTACGAGGTGTCGGACGTAGAGAGCGAGTACGTGTATCGTGATTACTCGGTCTTTGCCAGGCCTCTGGGCAGCGTGTGGCACTTCGGCGTTCTGTGTCCGATGGGAGTGATGGGGTGTGTAGCCACATGGCACTGGCGGCGCAGATTGTGGGTGTATTACGCATTGATCGTCTCGATGGCGGCCTCGGTGGCGCTCTTCTATGTAATGGCCAGGTATCGGTTTCCACTTGTCCCGCTTTTGATTCCGTTTGCAGCCGCGGCGGTTGTGGCGGTATGGGAGTCGTTGCGCGCCGACGGGTTACGGCGACTTGTGATTCCCATTCTTGCAGGACTGGCGTCCGCAGTCGTCGTGAATCTCCCCTTGTACGATGAGAGTCGACTGAATGCGATGGCGGAGATGAATGTGGGCGTTGCCTTGGCACGCGAGGGTAATGTCAGGGATGCGACCGTGTATTTCGAGCGTGCAGTGAAGAACCACTCGACGTCGGCTGAGGCGCGCAACAACCTCGCTCAAGCGCTGGCGGTGCAAGGTATGTATGGGGAAGCTATTCCACATTACAAAGCGGCTCTTGGGATTGAGCCAACCCTGATCGGCGTCGAGTACAATCTTGGCGTAGCGCTGGAGCAGGTGGGGCGTGTTAATGAGGCGCTGGTCCATTTCGAGCGGGCGGTGGATCAGGATGCGCAGGACGACGAGGCTCGCCGCGCGGTCGTTCGCCTTCGTCGCGGGAGCCGTGAATAACGTTCAGAGGTCGGCGCTGGGTTCCTCTTCGAGGAGCTGTTGCGCCTCGCGGGTCAACCTTGCGAGTCGCGGATCGGGCGTCTAAGCTACGCCGCCTGTGCGAACGGCGAACCAGGCGATTTGGAGCAGCGGAGCCCGTGGATCTCGACCAGCTCAACCAGCGCATCGCTCAGATTGAGGACGAGGTGGCGGTCGCGTTGCGCGACGTGCAGGCTGTCGACCCCCTTCGCAGCTTCGAGACGAGCGTACTCGGGAAGAAGGGTTCGCTGGGCTCGCTGATTGCGACCGTACGGGAGTATCCTCAGGAGCAGCGCGG
>JADFOB010000234.1 GCA_022563055.1 Planctomycetota bacterium | reverse complement strand
GGTCACAATCAAGTTGGGTTCCGAGTGCTTTCCCTCGAACATGCCAATGCCCGATGTGACGAACTTGATCACGATCTCGTCGTTCCCGTCAATCCACTCGTTGATCTGCGTACTCATGAACACAAGCGAGTTCTCGCTCAGCTTGCAATGAAACATCCGACAGCGTGTCGCACCGGTCTCTTTGGGTAGGAGCGGTCGCTTGTAAATCGAGTCATCCCAGCCACCGGCGACACCAAGCGCCTGCGTGCTCGCCATAATCTTGCTGGCCGACATATCGGATGCAGGTTCCAGCAGGCTATCTTCGTCGTCCAGCGTAATCGCCTCAAACTCGTTCGTATCCCCGCCGCTAAGGACGTCGTGCGAACGCTCGTACTCGGAGACGCAGTGTGCACAGAGCAGGTTCCCGCCTTCGTAGCGGGCGATACCGGAGTCGAGGTGTGCCTTGTAGATGCTCGCACCACACTTCTGGCATATACTGGCAATGTCGTCGCTCATCGGCGTTGCTCCTGCAGGGACAACTTGGTGATCGCTCGGATTCTACCGCGGGGTTACGCCGCGAGTCAACGAACGGGGTCCGTGACGGAATCGGCGGCCCACCGGTCGGGACATCGGAAGGGGCGACAACATGGATGCGTCACGCAATCAGAGCCCCGAGCGTCAGCGAGCGGGTTCTCTGGCGCGACGCCGGTACCGGTGAAACCCCGCGCTTACGCTTGGGGCTCCGATGAGTGCCGCCGGAAGTGTCACGGACCCCAACGAACGTACAACACCACCGACCCCTTTGCCCACCGCTTGTTGCCTGCTATCGTCAGGACTATGAAATCGTACCTATGTAAAACGGCTCGGCGACCGCTCAACGCTACCGTGACCGTCCCAGGTTCCAAAAGCATCACCAACCGGGCGCTCGTGACGGCGGCGTTAGCCGATGGTAACTCGCTGCTTTCCGGGATCCTGCTGGCTGAGGATACACGCCTGATGATCGCGGCGCTTGGCGCGCTGGGCATCCGCATCACGCTTGACGAAAAGGCTTGTGCCGCAGAGATCACCGGTTGCAGCGGACAACTTCCCGCGAGTGAAGCGACGCTTTTCTGCGGCAACTCGGGTACAACGATACGCTTCTGTACCGCTCTGGTCGCGCTGGGGCACGGTCGGTACGAACTCGACGGAATCGAGCGCCTGCGCGAGAGGCCCATCGGCGGACTGACCGAGATGCTCGAAACGCTGGGTGCCGGGATCGAATACCTCGGGAAAGATCGGTACCCGCCCCTCAGGGTTCATGCGTCGGGTCTTGGCGGCGGACACGTAAGCTGCCGGCGGGTTGAGTCAAGCCAACTGGTGAGCGGTCTGCTGATGGCAGCGCCCTACGCCACGGGCGACGTGTTCGTGGACGTGCTGGGATCGGTGACGAGCGCCCCGTACCTGAGGATGACGACGGCTGTCATGAGCGCGTTCGGCGTCACCGTCATCGAACAATACGATGATACCGAAGCGAAGTTCATCATCGAGTCCTCTCAGCGCTATCGCGGCACAGCGCTGGCGATCGAACCGGACGCTTCCAACGCCACGTACTTCCTCGCGGCAGCCGCCGTGACCGGCGGGCGCGTGACGGTCGAAGGATTGGGCACCGACAGCATCCAGGGCGACACGCGCTTTGTGGATCTTCTCGAGCGGATGGGATGCACGATCGAACGACATCCCACGCACCTGACAGTCATTGGCCCACCCGTCGGGACAAGGCTCAAGGCCATCGACGTCGACCTGAACGACATGCCCGATACGGTCCAGACGCTGGCGGTCACCGCGCTTTTCGCCGACGGGACGACGACGATCCGAAATGTCGGCAGCCTCCGAGTCAAGGAGACGGATCGCCTTGTCGCACTCAGCATCGAACTAGCCAAGCTCGGTGGTGTGGTCGAGGAATTTGGGGACGGGCTCAAGATTCATCCGCCGGTCGAGCTGACGCCGGCCTCGATCGACACCTACAACGATCACCGAATGGCCATGAGCTTCTCGCTGGCTGGGCTTCGATGTTCGGGGATCGAAATCAACGATCCCCAGTGCTGCCAGAAGACTTTTCCGGACTTTTTCGAGCGGTTTGAAGGAATGCTGGCAGCCTGTTGAAAAACTCGACGACCCCTTCCCGGACCCGCACTCTATCATGTTCTACGGCCGCCACGGGGGATCCCGGCGCGCCGGGACTACTTTTTCACGGGAATGCTACCCACCGGTACGCAATTCGGTTTACGGGTTCAGCCTGCGCTTCTCAGACCTGCTAGGCGGGATTTGGCCTATCAAGTCCTGATCGCGCCATTTCCGATAAACGATAGACAGGACGCAGGTCGCGTCCCGTGGAATCGGGAGTAAGGCATTTGGCGGACGTACTTGATCAAAGTGAGGTTGACGCGTTACTGGCAGCCGTCGACGAAGGTGGGGTCGAAGCGGCTGAGGATATCAGCACGCGGGCCGACCGGTCCAACAAGGAAGTCCACACCTACGACTTCAAGCGCCCCGAGCGCGTGAGTAAAGAGCAGATGCGAGCCGTCGAGGCGTTGCACGAGGCGTTCGCCCGCAACTTCGGGGCCTCGTTGTCCGGCTTCTTGCGCACGATTGTCGAGGTTCGCGTCGCGACGGCGGAACAGCTTACCTACAGCGAGTTCATCTACTCGCTGCCCAACCCGACGAACTTCAATTTGCTCACCGCCGAACCACTGGAGGGACAACTCTGTCTGGAGATCAGCCCGCTCATCATCTATCCGATCATCGACCGGCTGCTGGGCGGTTCGAACTCCGAGTTGTTCATCCCGCAACGACCCTTGACGCTCATCGAGCAGCGGCTCGTCGCACGCATCACGGACCGGGCGCTGGTGACCTTGACCGAAGCTTGGGCCGACTTGGTCAAAGTCGACTTCCAGATTTCGGAAGTGGAGAGCAACCCGCACCTGGTGCAGATCGTCGCGCCTAACGAGATCGTTGTGGTGATCGGGTTCGAGATCAAGATCGGCAATCGGGCGGGTACGATGAGCCTGTGCCTGCCGTTCAAAGTCATCGAACCGATCATGAGCAAACTGGTGACGCAGGGGTGGCTCGCGTACCAGAGGAAGACGGAGCCGCAGGACGAAACCGACTTCATCGCCCGTGGACTCTCGGCGACGCATGTGGACGTCACCGTCTACCTGGCTGAGAC
>JADFOB010000233.1 GCA_022563055.1 Planctomycetota bacterium | reverse complement strand
CCGAGGCGCCGGTGCCGCAGTTCGCCCAAGTTCGGGGACGGCCTCGAATCGATCCTTGCGCGGTCGGCGAAGCCTCGCGCGGTGGTGTTCGGTCTGTATCATGAACTCTGAAAGAAACCGTACGTTTGTCCTCAGCTCGCTCGTGCTCTTTGCCCTATGCGGAGCATGGGTGTCCGGTACGCTGCTCGTGGAACATGCGGGCGGTTGGGAGACAACAAGGCAGGGGACGGGTTTCCTTCTGAGTCTTTGCGAACCGGACTCGATACCCGCGGCGAGTTGCGCGGCGGTCGTCGGGAGCCGCTTCGGTTCGTTTGACTTCTCGCTGCATGGAAGGCGTATCGTCGTCCCCACCTCCTTTGTCGGACTGGCCTATTTCGTGAGCCTGGCGATCTGGCTCGCGCTGGTCGTCGGGCGCACCGGGTGGGGGCGATGGTTGGGAACCCTAACGGTCCTGATCATATCGGGCGGGTTTGCCGGTTCCCTCTTCTTCCTCGGGGTCATGGCATTCTCACTCTCTCACTGGTGTTCCCTCTGCGTAATCGCGCACGGGTTCAACCTCGTCCTGTTGGTGGGAACGGTCTACCTCCACAAGCGTACGCGGGCTGCCTTGCCCTCGATTTCCGTAGCTATTCCGGTCGGCTTACCGGTGGTAAGGGTCCTTCACCGAAGGCTGGCGATTACCGGTGTTGCGATGGCTGCGGTCTGTGTGGCGGGGCTATGGTTCTACTATGACTCGATGAGCGAGGCTCGTCGTCAGTGGCGCAAGGTAAGAGGGTATGCGGACGCGATAGCGACCATGCAAAACGACACAGCCTTCATGCTGCGAGAATACTACGCCCAACCTGTCGTGGATCCCGCCACTGATGGAGTTTGGCTGAATCAGGCAGGAAGCTCCCCGCAGCAAGCCGCTTCCTCGCTGATTCTGTTCAGCGATTTCGACAGTTCGGCGTGCGCTTGCTTCGAGAAGCGATGGGCGAACACGCTGGTGGACGGCGCTGCCGGCGCCGTGGGTATCACGTACCGACATTTGCCCGGCGAATCAGCCGGCGGGGCTATCGACGGGCACCAAGGCCCATCCGAGTCCCAAAGCGCAGCGCTGGCGGCGGAGGCGGCGCGGCTTGGGGGTGGCGAGCGGGCGTATCGAGAAATGCGTCACCTTCTGTTCGAGCATCGCAAGGACAGCCCTCGGCGCGACTACGCCGCCCTCGCGCGAGCAGCGGGACTGAATGTCGAGCGATTCCTGGAAGACATGGGCAGTGAGGCTGTTCGTGAGATCGTGATGGAGGATGTACGTCTGGCAACGCGCTGGGGCGTGCAACCCGGCGCAACGGGACCGGCTCTCTTTCTCAACGGGCGGCGCGTCCCGGACATCTGCTTGCGGAGTGACGTCTTCTGGCACGCGATGGCGAACAAGGCGACCCAAGACCGCCCAACAGCGCTGGAACCAATGGCATCCGAGTCAGTGGTATCGGCACTCGAGAACCTCGGGGAGTAGAGTCGTGCTTCTTGAGTGCGACGACCATGCAATGGCAAGCGGACACGCAATGGCAAGCGGACACGCGGTGAAAAGCGAACATGTAGTGGCACACCGAGCCGCAGGCTTTAGCCTGCGCGATGCCACAATCGTCGTGGCGTCGGCGACTTTCGAGAATTCGCGCAGGCTAAAGCCCGCGGCTCAGAAGAACCTGCTTCGACGAACGGACGTGACGGAGCACGAACTCGACGGAGAGCTGCTTATCTTCGATCCCGTGACCTCGGACACGCATCGCCTCAACGACACCGCACTCTTCATCTGGCAGTCGTGCGACGGAACGAGAGACGTAGGGCAGGTGGCCTCCGCATTGGCGGCGGCCTACGACGTGTCGGCGGATGAAGCCCATGGGCATGTGGAACGCTTGCTCAACGAGCTGTCCGACAAGGGTCTGTTCGCTAAGGACAACGAATACAGCGGATGACGATCGTGCTTCGAAGACCGCAGGACAATGACCCAAGACCGAGCCGCGGGCTTTAGCCCGCGCGATGCCACAATCGTCGTGGCGTCGGCGACTTTCGAGAATTCGCGCAGGCTAAAGCCTGCGGCTCAGGTGGTCGCAAGACTCGTTAGACACAGGACAAGGACGAAGAAACGTGATCCCCAGAGCGACGGAATATACCAAGCGGTATCAAATCGGCGTCGTCGATGTATCGCTCTTAACGCCGGTGCGGGAGCTGATGCGGCAACACGCTTCGCTGTATCGTCGCTTTGAGGTCGACGGCTCCCCAGGCCAAACCGACGCGGCGATTCGCGTGACCGTCCGCCCGACGCGACCCTCAGCCTGGCGACGCAGACGCTTCATCGTAAGCGTCAACGATCGCATGCAGTTCGAGCCGGCCCGTGTGGATGAAGTGCTGCCCTACATCGAGTGGGCCGTCAACTGGGAGATTCCGCGTGTGATGCCTCAATACCTGCAACTCCACGCATCATCGCTGGAGGTGGATGGCATGGGCGTCATCCTGCCGGGCGACTCGGGCAGCGGTAAGTCGACGTTGACAGCCGGTCTGCTGGCGGGCGGCTGGCGTTACCTGTGTGATGAGTTCGCCTTGATCCACGCCGACACGCTGGAGCTTCACCCCTACCCACGGGCCATCTGCATCAAGAAACCGTCGTACGAGGCTATCGAATCGGTTGGTCTTAAGCTCCACGGCTATAGGCATTATCTCAAGGGTTCCAAGGGGTACGTGGGCTTTATCGACCCGCTCGATGTCAGATCGGATGCCGTCGGCGATGCGTGCCCGATTCGCTACGTCGTCTTCCCGAAATACGTGCAAGGGGCGGAGCCGCGGTTGACTCCGATGAGTAGAGCGGACGCCGCCTTCGCGTTGCATCGGGTTTGCTTCAATCTGCTTACCTGCAAAGCGATCGGCTTGGACGTGCTGGCCGGTCTTGTCCGCGGGGCATCTTGCTACCGGTTGACCTGTGGCGATTTGCAAGAGACCTGTGCCGTGATGCAGGATCTGATCGCGGGTGCGCCCGCGCAACTGCCCAGGGAATCCTCCAGTGACCAACGACGCGCAACTCGCAACTTGGCTCAGCGCCCGCTTCCCGTTGGAGGTTGAGACGCCACGGGGATCCGACGCGTGGGACTCCTTTGCCCAGGCCGCCTGCCGCACGGGCTTGGCTGGGATCGTCCTGGACGTGGCGCGAGGTCATGGGGTCGATCTGCCTCAG
>JADFOB010000232.1 GCA_022563055.1 Planctomycetota bacterium | reverse complement strand
GTTTGGCTCAGGCTGTTGGATACTTTGCGCTCGCGCCGGGCAAGCGGATCAGACCGTTTCTTGTGGTGATTTGTTGCGAGTTGGTCGGGGGCGCGCGCGACGATGCCTGGCCGGCGGCGTGCGCCGTGGAGTGCATCCACGCGTTCAGCTTGATCCATGACGACCTTCCGGCCATGGATGACGACGACTTGCGTCGGGGTCGACCCACCTGCCACAGGAAGTTCGGCGAGGGCATCGCCATCCTGGCGGGCGATGCGCTGGTCGCGCTGGCGTTCGAACGACTGGCATCAAGCGGGTATGATGACTCGATCGTCGCTGCGCTGGTATGTGAGTTGGCGCGGGCCTCGGGTTGGCGCGGGATGATCGGGGGGCAGGCGTCGGATCTCGTCGGTGAGGACGCCAAGCCCGACGAAAACCTGGTGCGTTCGATCCATGAACGAAAGACCGCGGCGTTGCTGGCGTCGTCCTGCCGAATCGGCGCGATGGTCGGTCGTGCCGGTACCGCGACGCGCGACCGATTGGGTGCCTATGGGCAAGCACTCGGGCTGGCGTTTCAGATTGCCGATGATTTATTGGACGTTACAGCCTCGACCAAGGCGTTGGGAAAGAACGTCCAAAAAGACGCAGGCGCCGGCAAACAAACCTTCCCTCAGTGCGTAGGGGTGGAGGGAAGCCGCCGGGCGGCGGGGGAGGCTGTCGTCGCGGCGATTGCTGCGTTGGAGTCCTTCGGTCCGGCGGCGGATGACTTGCGAACGCTTGCACACTATGTAATTGCTCGAAGTTATTGAAACTTCAGAATCCGACCGGGTCCACAATGCGGTAGAATCATCAGGTTACCTCGGTGGCATGCTGACGCGGGGGTCCGCAGGCTGGCGCCTGCGGCTCTGACTCGGCGTTGATCCTTGTGGCACAGCGGCCCTCCGCTGTGTCTGGACAGGCCCTCAGCCGGGGGCGGCTGGGCTACACAGACCTCGCCACCCCACGGAAGCAAGTGTGGGGGAGCACTAGCTTGCTTCGGTAGTGTATTCTGCGCCTGGTGGGTGCTCCGCCGGTCAGTACCGCCACCGGGCGGACGGAAACGTTGGGTATGAGCCTGCTGGATAACATTCACTCCCCCGCGGACGTTCGCTCGCTTCGTGCCGAGCAACTTCCTGCGTTGGCGGAGGAGATTCGCGCACGAATCCTGAGCGTGGTCGGTCGCCGCGGTGGCCACCTGACGAGTAATCTCGGCGTGACGGAACTCACGATCGCGCTGCACCGCGTCTTCGATTTCTCGAAGGATCGCCTGCTGTGGGATGTCGGCCACCAGTGTTATCCGCACAAGCTGCTCACGGGTCGAAATGCCGCGTTTGACTCGCTCAGACAATCGGGCGGTGTCAGCGGGTTCCCCGACGTCAACGAGAGCGAGCACGATTTGTTCAACGTCGGCCATGCGGGGACGGCTATTGCCACCGCTGTCGGCATGGCGCGGGGCGATGAGCTGCTCGGTCGTGATGGCAGCGTTGTCGCACTCGTGGGGGACGCGAGCATCGTGAACGGAGTCGCACTCGAGGGGCTTAATCAAGCCGGCACGCTCAAGCGGCAGTTCCTGGTTGTGCTGAACGACAACGAGTGGGGCATTTCGCTGACGCAGGGTGCCATCGCCGATTATCTGGCCAGGTTCCGTGCCAGCGATTTCTACGACGACGCCAAGGCGCAGATCAAGAAGTTGCTGCCCAAGCTCCCGCTACTCGGCAAACCCGTCTACGATATGATTGTGCACCTCAAAGAGGGTATCAAGGCGACCGTATCGCCGGGGCACATGTTCGAAGCACTCGGTCTGCAATACGTCGGTCCCGTCGACGGGCACGACATCAAACACCTTGTCGACATCCTCGAGATGCTCAAGCGGGCGAATCACCCGGTCCTGCTGCACGTTCATACCGTCAAGGGCAATGGCTGTACGTGGGCGAGCGCGGAGCCCGGAAAATACCACAGCCCCAAACCGTTCCGGGTTCGTGGCGGCAAGGTGACGCTCAAGTCCGGTACCGGCAAGAGCTGGACGACGGCCTTCGTCGAGAACCTCATGGATTTCGCCGAGCGGCGTAAGAGCATCTTTGCCTTGACGGCTGGAATGCCCGACGGGACCGGTCTCAACAAGTTCGCCGAGCGATTCCCCCAGCGGTATCGAGACGTGGGAATCGCCGAAAGCTGTGCGGTTGACATGGCGGGCGGTCTGGCGAAAGCCGGCATCCGCCCCGTCGTGGCGGTCTACTCGACCTTTTTGCAGCGAGCGTTTGATCAGGTGTTTCAGGAGGTCGTGCTCCAGGGGCACCCGGTGATGTTCTGTATCGATCGGGCGGGTCTGGTGGGCGGTGACGGACCGGTTCACCATGGTTTTTTGGACATCACCTACCTGCGTGGCCTGCCCGGTATGGTGCTCATGGCGCCCATCGACGAGGACGAGTTGCACGAGGCGATGAAACTGGGGTTGATTCTGGACCAACCCAGCGCCGTCCGCTATCCGCGCGACAACGTGCCCGCCGCCATTGGGGATTGCCCGCGTTTTGAGTTGGGTCGATCTCGGCGACTTCGCGAGGGCGACGCCGCGACCGTGCTGTGCTACGGCGTGACGGCCACGTATGCGATGGCGGCGGCTGAGATACTGTCCCAAAGCGGCATCGAGCTGGCCGTCGTGAACGCCCGGTTTGCCAAACCGATCGATCGGTGCATGGTGGAAGATGCGTTTGGCTCGGGGCGTCCGGTCGTCACGGTGGAGGATCATTGCGTCACGGGTGGTTTCGGCTCGGCTGTCCTGGAAACCGCTCAGGAGATGCAACTGACCTGCTCGAGACTTGCTCGGCTTGGCATTCCCGATGATCGGTTCATCGCTCATGGATCGCGCGCGGAGCAACTGGCGGAATGCGGTATTGATGCAACGGGTATCGCAGCGACGGTTCAGCGTTTGATCGAAACGGATGAGATGCGCGATCGGACTCTGTCCGGTCGCAGGCACGGCTCGTTGGTGCGCAAGTAGCCGCCGCCACGGCGATGGCGAGGACGAATGCCCGCCAGTGCGTGCGATAGCAAGGAGTCCCGCATGGCAAGCGGTGCTCAGACCGTACGGGTCTACTTCCTGGGAAACCCTGATAAGGAAAGCGTAGGTCCGGCGCTGGAGGAGCTTCTCTCCTTCGCCGGCTCGCGCTGTCACGTCGTGGGCTCGCAGCTTGGGTTTGA
>JADFOB010000231.1 GCA_022563055.1 Planctomycetota bacterium | reverse complement strand
GGTTATTCCCGTGCCGTCCCTACGGGACTTGGAACACCGCCGCCTACCCCGTGAATGGTTACCCGCACCCATCGCCCGGCAGCGCTCCGCGCCGCGGCCACCGTCCCCTGGGCGAATGGTGCGCGATGGCTCTGATGAGTGTCGCCGCAAGTGTCGCGTACCCTTCTCGCCGCGATGTGAACATCCCGCTGGGAACGCTTCTCGTACCGGGGTTTGGGGAATGGGCCACCTTGCGGAGTGGGCCGGCTTGGTTAGCATGAAGGAAGAGGAGGTGTACCGGCATGGACTGGGGAATGCGAGACCGTTTGGCGGGAATCATCAGGCCGACCACCGGTCGGTGCGTGATGCTCGCGATCGACCACGGCTACTTTCAAGGGCCCACGACGGGGCTGCAAAAACCCGGCGAGACGGTGGCTCCGTTGCTGGAACACGCCGACGCGCTCATGGTCACGCGCGGTGTGTTGCGAAATACGATTGAACCGTCGCACGGAATCCCCATCGTTCTTCGCGTCTCGGGCGGTACGAGCATCCTCAAGGATGACCTCTCCGCCGAAGAGCTGACCGTGTCGATCGAGGATGCGATTCGCCTGAACGTCTCGGCGATCGCCATCTCCGTCTTCGTCGGAAGCCAACACGAGAGGGAGACGCTGACCAACCTGGCCAGCCTCTGTGACGAGGGTCAGACCTATGGCATTCCCGTATTGGCCGTGACAGCCGTGGGCAAGGAGATGACGCGCGACGCTCGATACCTGGGCCTGGCGTGTCGGATCGCGGCCGAACTCGGCGCGCAGATCGTCAAGACGTACTACTGTGAGGGGTTCGAGAAGGTCGTGGCCGGTTGCCCCGTCCCGATCGTGATCGCCGGCGGAAAGAAGATCGAAGAGAAAGATGCGCTCACGCTCGCCCACAACGCCGTGTCCCAAGGCGCCGTCGGCGTCGACATGGGCCGCAACATCTTCCAGTCCAAGTGGCCCGTCCAGATGATCCAGGCGGTGCGGCGGATTGTCCACGACGGCGCATCGGACGCCGAAGCCTGGGACTGGTTTCAGCACGCGATTGGGTAGACCAGCGGTGGGACGGTGGAGCGCGGCGACCCTCGGGTCGGGACGTGCTCCTGCGCGTCAGACAGACCTGAGCCGCGGGCTTGAGCCCGCGCGAACACTCGGGATTCTTAAGAGCGGCGTAGGTCGTTCCACCAGCCGCTCCAGAACGCCGAGCGTCAACCGGACAACGGATCCTTCCGTTAAGCACCATGCAAGATCGCTGGACCCAGGAAGGTGCTCGTCAGGCGGTGGATCGCTGGGGTTCCGAGCATGGCAGCGACTTCGCGCTGCGCCTCTACTCAGCCAGGCTCATCGGAGCCGATTCGGCTCTTGTGCTCCACGGCGGCGGGAACGTCTCCTTCAAGGCTACGGTTCGCACGCTTGTCGGCGACGAAGTGGATGCGATCCACGTCAAGGGCTCGGGCGTCAATCTGATTGACCTGGAACCCGGCGGTCTACCCGCGCTCGATCTTGCCTACCTGCGGCGGTTGGAAGCGTTGGACTCGCTCGATGACGCCGAGATGGTCAATCAGATGCGGACCCATCTTTTCGATGCGTCCGCGCCCACGCCGTCGATCGAGACACTTCTGCACGTCTTTCTGCCGCATCGCGTCATCGATCATTCTCATCCCGATGTCCTGCTCGCCCTGACCAATCAGCCCGACGGTGAGTCACTGGTTCGCCAGGCGGTTGGCGACGACGTGCCCATTCTTCCCTACGTGCGTCCCGGATTCGAACTCGCCAAGGCTGTGGCAGACTTACACCGGAGCAACTCCGGCATCACGGGGATCGTTCTTGCCAGGCACGGTCTTGTCACCTTCGGAGACAACGCCCGCGAATCGTATCAGCGACACATTGAATTGGTGACCGCATGTGAGCAGTTCTTGGATGCGCGTCCCAAAACGCGATCCCTTACGCCGAGTTGCCACTGTGAAGAAAAACCCGCGGATCTGGCGGCGCGTGTCGCGCCGATGCTCCGTGGTCTGGTGGCTTTGCCCACGTCGGACGAAGATCACCCCTACGCGCGCTCCGTGCTCGAATGGCGCGCCACGGAGGAGATTCTTCAGGTTGTTAATAGTGCCGAGGCTGCGACACTGGCCGCCGCCGGACCCTTGACCGGTGACCACCTCATCCATACGAAACCGCATCCGCTCTTTGTGGCCGATCCCAACTGGTCCCACGACGCAACCCTGCGATCTCAGCTTGAAGGGGCGGTCAAAGCCTACGTTCGAGACTACCTGGCGTATGTGGCCAAACATGGCGGCTCCACCGAGGATGTCGACCCGATGCCGCGGGTGGTCTGGATGCCCGGCGTGGGGCTGCTGTGTTGGGCGACGTCGAAGCGGCATGCACGAGTCATTGCGGACATTGCCGAGCATACATTGCTCACCAAGGCCCGTGCCGATGCCATCGGCGAGTTTCGATCGCTTTCGCCTGAGCATCTCTACGACATGGAATACCGGGTTTTGCAGCGCGTGAAACTCGAAAAGCAGTCGGGGCTGGCGCTCGAGGGGCAGATCGTGGCCATCAGCGGCGGTGGGGGTGCGATCGGATCGGCGATCGCCGAGGTCTGCGCGGCAGCCGGTGCTCATGTCGCTCTGACCGACATCGATCAGGAACGGCTCGACAAGGCTGTCCGTCGCGTGGAGAAGCGTCATGGGCCGGGCTCCGCCTTGGGTGTGGTTATGGACGTGACCCATGAGGCGAGCGTCCATGCGGGTTTCGAGGAGATCGTCCGGACCTACGGCGGTGTGGACGTCGTCGTTCCCAATGCGGGTGTCGCGCACGTGTCATCAATCGAGAACATGAAGCTCGACGACTTCGCCCGCGTGATGGCGGTCAACGCCACCGGTTGCCTGCTGTTTATGAAAGAGGGCATCCGCATTCTCAAACAGCAGGATATCGGTGGGAACATCGTCATCAACGCCAGTAAGAATGTTTTCGGGCCGGGAAAGGACTTCGGCGCCTACAGCGCCTCCAAGGCAGCCGGGCACCAGCTTGGCAAGGTCGCTGCCATCGAACTGGCACCGATGAACATCCGCGTCAACATGATCAACGCCGATGCGATCTTCGGCGACGAGGAGACACCGTCGGGTCTGTGGGCTCACGTCGGACCCACACGCGCCAAGAGTCGAGACTTGAAGGTCGAGGATCTGCCCGAGTATTACCGCCAAAGGAACCTACTTC
>JADFOB010000230.1 GCA_022563055.1 Planctomycetota bacterium | reverse complement strand
GCAGGTCTTCGTGCGTCAGCTTGTGGAAGACAATGATCTCATCGAGCCGGTTGAGGAACTCCGGTCGGAAATGGTCCTCGAGTTCCAGCTTGAGCACGTCCTTCATCTTCGTGTAGGTGATGTCGGTGTCGCGCTTGGTAAAGCCAAAGGTGTCCTGATGGGTGATCCGGTGGGCACCGACGTTGCTGGTCATAATCAGGATGACGTTCTTGAAGTCAACGTGTCGCCCGAAGGAATCAGTCAGACGTCCTTCCTCCATGATCTGGAGCAACATATTGAAGACGTCCGGATGGGCCTTCTCGATCTCGTCCAGGAGGATCACCGAATAGGGTCTGCGGCGAATCCGCTCGGTGAGCTGTCCGCCCTCCTCGTAACCGACGTATCCAGGCGGCGCGCCGATCAGTCGCGAGACGTTGTGTTTTTCCATGTACTCCGACATGTCGAGCACGAACAGTGCGTCGGGATCACCAAACATGAACTCGGCCAAACACTTGGCGAGATAGGTTTTTCCGACACCCGAAGGTCCGGCAAAGATGAAGCTTCCCATCGGACGATTCGGATCCTTGAGCCCGCTCCGGCTTCGACGGACCGCCCTGGCCAGTGCCTCGACACCCTCGTCCTGGCTAACGATCTTCTTGTGGAGTTCCTGCTCGAGTCCGAGCAGGCGTTCGGCTTCATCCTGCCCCATGCGCATCAGGGGGATTCCCGTCATCGAGGCGATGACCTCGGCGATCACCTCCTCGTCGACCACGCCGTCGATCTCCTTGGTCCGGTCCCGCCACTCCTTTTGGAGCGCACGCTTCTTGAGCTTGATCGAGTCCATCTGGTCGCGGATCTGCGCGGCGCGTTCGTAATCGGCGTTTCGGACGGCTTCGTCCTTTTCACCGCTGAGTCGCTCGAGTTCCTTCTCCAGATCGGCCAGGTCCGGCGGCTTGGTCATGGACTTAAGGTGGACGCGAGCGCCGGCCTCGTCCATCACATCGATCGACTTGTCGGGTTGCACACGCGCGATGTAACGAGCGGAGAGTTCGACGGCTGCGTCGAGCGCACCGTCGGTGATGCGAACGCGGTGGTGCGCTTCGTAGCGATCGCGAAGCCCTTTGAGGATGCCCACCGTTTCCGCCAGCGTGGGCGGTTCGACGATGATCTGCTGAAACCTTCGCTCCAAAGCGCTGTCCTTCTCGATGTACTTGCGATACTCATCCAGCGTGGTCGCGCCGATGCATTGAATCTCGCCACGACTCAGCGCCGGTTTGAGTACGTTGGATGCGTCGATCGCCCCCTCGGCGCCGCCGGCTCCCACCAGTGTGTGCAGCTCGTCGATGAAGAGGATGACGTTGCCCGCCCGGCGCACCTCGTTCATGACCGCTTTGATTCGCTCTTCGAACTGCCCGCGATACTTGGTTCCCGCGACCATCATCGCCAGGTCCAACACGACGATCCGGCGCCCGGCGAGAATCTCCGGAATGTCGCCGTTCACGATTTTCTGCGCCAGACCTTCGACGATCGCGGTCTTTCCGACGCCGGCTTCACCCAACAAGACCGGGTTGTTCTTCTGGCGCCGACAGAGAATCTGGATGATGCGTTCAATCTCGTTTGCGCGACCGATGACCGGATCCAGCTTTCCCTGGCGGGCCATCTCCGACAGATCCCGCCCAAAGGAATCGAGTGCAGGCGTCTTGCTCTTGCCCTTCTTGGACTCACCTCCGATCGTCTGGCCCATCTCCTCGCCGTCTTCGCTGGCGCCCAGGAGGTTGAGCACCTCCTCGCGGACGTCCTCGAGTCTCAGATTCAGGTTCATCAGAACCTGCGCGGCAACACCGTCCTGCTCTCGAAGCAGGCCCAGCAGCAGATGCTCGGTGCCCACGTAGTTGTGGTTCAGATTCCTGGCCTCTTCGATCGCATACTCGATGACCTTCTTGGCACGCGGCGTTTGGGGAAGCTTGCCCATCGTCACCGTTTCCGGTCCGCTCTTGACGAGCTTCTCGACTTCGAGGCGGACCTTTCGCAGATCCACCTCCAGGTTCTTGAGCACGTTCGCCCCAACGCCCGAACCCTCTTTCACCAGGCCGAGCAGGATGTGTTCCGTGCCAATGTACTCATGGTTGAACCGCTGCGCTTCCTGATTGGCTAGTGCCATCACCTTGCGGGCACGGTCCGTGAATCGTTCGAACATCTTCGACCTTCTCCCTTGCGGTAGTGCGGTCTTGGTCACTTGCCCCTGGCGCATCCCGCGCGGGGTAAAACGACCAAGACTGACAGGCAAACAGCCCCAATTCCACCGGTAACCAGTCGCCCCGTCCACCCTTCTCATCGGCTTACGGCGAGGAAGGAACCACCCGGCACTAGTCTCCCACTTCGTCTCTATGCAGGGGATTCTAGCAGGGTCCGAAAAGGCGATCAACCGTCGTCAAGCTCGGGAGCCCTCGGCGAGGTCGTGACAGCTTGGGCGGATGTTCCTGTTGGCGAATGGTCGCATAGGTGTAGCCCCAGAGGGGCGATGGAGAATTGCCCCGCGGTTTATCGCTGGGCGTGTTTAGCGGTTTCGCAGTGGATTCAGAGCCCGGAGCGCGAGCGACGGGTACGCCCAACGACCCCGCGCTGACGCTTGGGGCTCGGAACAAACGTCCGGACCGGGAAACCTCGCATCAAGCACGCTGTTATCGGTCGATGGATTCCTCAAAAGTAGGGAGCCCACAGGTACGATAGCTTGAGTTACACGAACGCGCATCGGGGGTGGGGTGTCTGCATGTTCGGTGTGCATTTGGGCCAGTGAATCGTGAGCACTGGGCCTTGGGTCACGTGAAACCCCGTTATCAGGGATTCGGAGAGCTTCCCATGATGAATACCCCTACCATTGCGAACTGCCACAGGTTCATGCTCGTCTCGACCGCAGCCGGAGTGTTAGCGCTCTTTGGTCTGAGTTGCGGCGGCGCAGCCACGTCCTCCAGGAGCGACACAACCGCCGGACCGACGACGACCGGCGACAATGTGCTCCTCAACGACGCCATCAACTTCGAAGGCTCGATCAGTGGCAAGGTCGTTGACACCCGGAGCACGCGGGATTCCACCGATTCGTCCGCCGGTCAGAGCGCTCCCGTGGCGTTTGACACAGCCAGTACCGTCGTGCACTTCAACGATCTGGCGGGAAACCGGCTGATCGATCCATCCGGGGAGCCGATTCCCCCGGTACGGGTGGATCCGGACGGTTCGTTCTTGGCCGACGGTCTGCCCGT
>JADFOB010000229.1 GCA_022563055.1 Planctomycetota bacterium | reverse complement strand
AACGCGGGCGCGAACGTCGCCGCCACGCTGGATCGCAGCGAACACCGGAGTCTTCTTGGTGCCGCCACCGCAGAACTTCAGATTGCTTCTACTCCGATTGCGGGGCTTGCCGCCGACGTAGGTCTCGTCGGCCTCAATCGTTCCGGCCAGCTTAAGTTCGCCATCGGGCGTCATGGCGTGGCGGATACGGTGGCACATGAACCAAGCCGTCTTGTACGTGACGCCAAGCTCGCGGTGTATCTGATGCGCCGAAATGCCCTTCTTGCTGGAGCACATGCGAGCGAAGGCGTAAACCCAATCGCGTAGCGGAATCGGGCTTTCCTCGAAAACCGTGCCGATGCGGACGGTGAACTTCTTTCGGCAGGATCGGCATTTGTGTTGGCCCTTGGCTCCAGCTTTGCCTCCCAGCTTGGTTGCCTCATCGCTCTCGCAATGCGGGCACACCGGGCCATCCGGCCAGCGGATGCTCTCCAGCATGGTTCGGGCTTCGTCTTCGCTCAGGCGGGTTAGTTTCGCGCTCATGACCACGGTTCCCTTCTACCAAGAATATACCACAGGGGCCGTGGTCAGTCAAGTATATAATTCCGCCGTTTGGGCCGGCGTAATCAGGATCGTCTCATCGACGAGCCCGGCGGTCCAATGGTCGAGATAACCGAGGACCAGCTCGGCGGGTTGATCGCGGTGTCGCTTCCGGTGAGATCGCTCGAAGGCGCGCCGGGCGGGGGAACCCAAAAACGTGGAGATCAACCTGGAGATGAGCCCGGCGCCAATCCCGGAGATTCGAGTGAACTTCAGATGAAATCCCCCAGGCCCGCCTACCTCTTGGTGCGAATCCTGGTGGAAATCGGACGCACCACGTGCTTCGATGACGGGCGTTAGAATCCGTCGCCACGCCTCGGGTGTTCGATCCGGCACGCCCGGTTCGGGAAATCGATGGCGCCGCGCCAGCCGCAGCACAACCATCCCGCGCCAACCTCCGTCAAGACGAATATAGCCGAAGTACTTACCGTTTCGCCTAAGCCTGCGATCCCGATGCCGGGCGAGCCTCTGGGCCCCAAGCTCGCGCGCACGGATGATGCCCGCGATGAGGAAACGCTCGTTGGGTCCAGCTGGGAGGGTTCCTCCGTCCGGTTGGCGATGGTTTGTGTAGGATCGAAGGAAACGCCGGCGCTCCGCGCGCGTCGCCCGGTCTTGAAAAAACTGATCGAGCTGTGCGAGCGATCGAACGGTGCCGTTCTCGCGGACCGATCCCTTAACCAAAACCGCCTCCAACGCATCGACGTAAACGGCTTTGAGGCGGTCCTCCTCTGCGGGGTACAAGAGAATGTTGTGTGGGTGGCCGTCACGGTGGGCAAACCCGCGTCGATGCGCATCGGCGAGCATCCGCGCCACGGCGTCGATGATGCCCGCGACAGCCTTTGGGCGGCACGCTTGTGACGCGCCGGTGACATTCCGATCCCAAACGTCCGGTAACGGTGTAGCGCCGACCATTTCCTCCGTAAGGAGAACTGCGACGTGCCCGTCACAAGCGGAAACGCCGACCGCAACCGGCTTCACCGTGGGAACGCCCCGCAACACCGCTTCACGGAGATTGTGCCACTCCCGTTGCGCCGGGGTTCCGCGTAAACGACGCTTGACCCAACCAACGAACCCACCGCCGGTGAACACCTTGGCATAGACGCGCTGCGTACCAACAGAGACGCGCCAGACCGATCGCAAGTGCCCCGTCTTGAAGCACTTAACGGAACCCTTATCGGACATGGTCTCCAGCGCAAACCAGGGCGGGCTGGCGGACCCGAGCACGCAGTCTTCCCAACCCTTCAAGATCAGCCAGTCTCCGCCCTGTGCCCTCCCGCGCACTACCGGCTCCACTTGGGAGTTGGAGTCGCCGGGTATCCGTTGAAGGGTCTGTGGTTGGATGGACATAGGGAACATGAAGCCGCCTGGGCTCCTCAAGCATCGATCACATGCTTGGCGGACGCGAGACGAATCAGTCGTGCTCTTGTACCGCGCATTCTACAGAACCGTGCACAACGCTGCGAGAGGCGCGGATCAATGGGGTCGGTGACACTTCCCGCAGGATCGGTACGCCGGGTCGGAGTTAGAGTCAGAGCCGCTGGCGACAGCCCGCGGACCCCCTGCGTCGGAATGCCCCGCCAAGCGAGTTAAGGCGGCAAGACCACCGGGCTCGCGCCCGGTGCTCTGGAAAGTACCCAACGCCGATTCCGTCACGCACCCGATGATCAATTCCTATACAATGACCGCTACGGGGGGCGACCGACGCGGCGACCAAGCCGTGTCGATCGCGGGCTCGCTTACTCGGACCGCCCTCGAAACGCAGTGAGTTGGAAAACCGTGAACGTGATCGACTCATCACAACCGACGAGCAAGGCGAAGCGCCGTCTGCCGCCGTGGCTTAAGCGCCCGCTTCCTTCGGATGACTTCGTACGGACTCGGCGTATCGTAGCAGCCAGTGGTGTCGCCACCGTCTGCCAGGAGGCGCATTGCCCGAACCTGTCGGACTGCTGGTCGCGGCGCCACGCCACTTTCATGATCCTCGGTGACAAGTGCACACGGCGGTGTCACTTCTGTGCGGTGGCGACCGCCCGACCCGATCCGCCGGCGGAGGATGAACCGGACCGGCTGGCGGAATCCGTGGCGAAGTTGCAGCTTCGCCACGTCGTGATCACAGCCGTGGCCAGGGATGATCTCCCGGACGAAGGCGCCGGGCACTTTGCGCAGTGCGTCGAGGCGATTCACCGGCAGTGCTCCCAGACGACGGTCGAGGTTCTGCCGGCTGACTTCCATGCCCGGCGCGAGTGCATCCAGATGTTGTGCGACGCCCGCCCGGAGCTCTACAACCACAACATCGAGATGGTGGAGAGGCTGACGCCGAAAATCCGACCGCATGGCGACTATCGACGCTCGCTGGAGGTCCTGAAAACCGTCAAGGAGATCAACCCGAACGCCATCACCAAGTCGGGCTTGATGGTTGGATTGGGCGAAACCACCGAGGAGTTGCACCGGACCTTCGAGGAACTCCGCGAGGTGGGATGTGATGTCCTGACGGTCGGGCAATATCTGCAACCGTCCAGAACAAACCACGTTCCGGTGGCGGCCTACCTGCCTCCGGAGATGTTCGAGGAGTTGGCTGAGTTTGCCAGAGGTTTGGGGTTTCTCAGTGTGGCTGCCGGGCCGTTCGTTCGCTCTAGCTACAACGCGGACGCAGTATTCTACTAAGCTCGGCGGCAGCTTGGGCGATCC
>JADFOB010000228.1 GCA_022563055.1 Planctomycetota bacterium | reverse complement strand
CTGCTCAGAAGTCTGAGAGAACATCGCCTCACGAAGGCTCTTGTATCAGGTCGACTGGCGGCAGGCGTAAGGCGTTGAGCAAGGGCAAGCCAAGGCAAGGAGTGAGCGCCACGGACAAAGCGACGGACAACGGGCGCCAACGGACGGCGTTCGTCGGGTTCGACTGGGCGAGTGACCATCACGATGTGGTGGTCGTCAAACAGCACGGCAAGATCGTCGAAGACTTTCGTTTCGACGAGTGGCTTTGATGAAAAGCGTTCGCGGGCTACGCGGGAGTGGCGGCGCCGATCACATCGCCGCAACGCTCGGCGAGGTATTCGAGAATCTGACGGACGCTGACGATGCCACAGAGCTTGCCATCGCTCACAAGCGGAATGTGGCGGTATCCTCCCGTCATCATACGGTTTAACCCGTAGGCGATGGGCGTTTGGGTTTCCAAAGTCACGGGATCGGGGGTCATGTGGACGCTGACGGGATCATCCCCATGGCGATCAAAGTCGGCGGCTAGTTTCGTGAGCACGTCGCGTTCCGTGAAGATCCCGACGATGGCGTCCTGCTCGACCACGATGGCGCAGTGGTGCGTGCCATCGCGCCATCGCTGGATCGTCTCGCGCACCGAGCAATCCGGCGCGACGACGATGTAGTCCTGGGCGAGCAGGTCGCCCAGCGGGCGACGGAGCAGGTCTCGCTCGATGTCGCTTCCTTCTCCAAGCTCGTCGAGACAGCTCATATCCGCGTGGCACTGCGCACACTGGTCGGCACCCTCGATATTCTCATGTGAGCACGACGGACATTCCATGACGAAAGCAGCCCTCAGGAACGATTCGCTAGTTGACGTCCCATGACTCACCCGCTTCGAACAGGGCGTCGAGTGTTCCATCGCCCTTCGCTTCGATATCCGCTCGTACCTGGTCGAGCAAGGAAACTTCATACACCGGTCTGTCGACGCACCGGAACACGCCCATGGGTTCGGGAAAGTTCGGATAGTGCATTCGGCTCAGCAGGTAGGCCAGGCTCGGTTCCGCCTGTTGCTCATCGTGGAAGAGCAAGTCATCCTCGGTCACACCGTCGCCGAGTTCGACAACCTCGGGATCCATGCCGTTGAGGCGAATGCCTTTGTTGCGGTCTCGGCCAAAGACCAGCGGGCGGTTGTGCTCAAGCTGAAGCGTGGTGTCGGCCTTGGTATCCTTGCCCGTGGCGTACTCAAACGCTTTGTCGTTAAAGATCAAGCAGTTCTGGTAGATCTCGACAAAAGAGGTACCTCGGTGCTCAGAGGCCCGCTCGAGCACATAGGCGAGCTGCTTGACGTTGACGTCCAGCGCTCGGGCCACGAACGTTGCCTCCGCGCCAATCGCCACCGAAAGTGGGTGCAGCGGGTTCTCGACGGTTCCTTGGGGCGAGGACTTCGTCCGCTTGCCCAACGGCGACGTGGGCGAGTACTGTCCCTTGGTCAACCCATAGATGCGGTTATTGAACAACAGGATGTTGATGTCCAGGTTGCGACGGATAATGTGCAGCAGGTGATTGCCGCCGATGCTCAGCGCGTCACCGTCCCCCGTGGCGATCCACACATCCAGATCGGGGTTGGCAATTTTGATGCCCGAGGCAATCGCGGGCGCCCGCCCATGAATGCTGTGGAAACCGTACGTGTCGATGTAGTAAGGAAAGCGGGCTGCGCAGCCGATCCCCGACACGAACACCGTCGTTTCCCGCTTGGCGCCGATCTTCGCCAGAACCTTCTTCACCTGGGAAAGAATGGCGTAGTCGCCGCATCCAGGACACCATCGCACGTCCTGATCCGTGCCAAAATCCTTCGCGGTCAATGGATTCAACGCTATATCAGCACTCATGAGATCTTTCCCTTATTGCAGAGTTCCTCGATTTTCGCCGCGATCTCCCGAATTGTAAAGAGCTTACCCTGGATCTTGTTCAAGCCGACCGGCTTGACGAGGTAGGCGCTGCGAATCATCGCCCGCAACTGCCCGAGGTTCAACTCCGGAATCAGAATCTGTTGGAAACGCCCCAGAACCTCCGCGACGTTCTTGGGCATCGGATCCAGGTAACGCAGATGGGCAGCCGATACACTCAAGCCCTTCTCCCGACATTGATCCACGGCGGACATGATGGCGCCGTACGTGCTTCCCCAACCAAGGACGAGGAGGTCGCCGCCGTCATCGCCGATGACCTCCAGGTCGGGGATCGTGTCGGCGATGTTATCGATCTTCCGGCGGCGCGTCAGCACCATGTGCTCATGATTGTCGGGCTCATAGCAGACCTCGCCCGTCACGTCGCGTTTCTCCAACCCACCGATTCGATGCTCCAGACCCGGCGTGCCGGGGATCGCCCAGGGACGCGCCAGCTTGTCGTTCCTTTCGTAGGGCCGGAACGTCTCGCCGTTGACCGCCTTGGGGTGTTTGATGTTGAACTTCGGTAGCGAGCCCACGTCAGGGAGGCGCCAAGGCTCCGCCCCGTTGGCCAGGTAGCCGTCGCTCAGGAGGATGACAGGCGTCATAAACTCGGTCGCGATCCGGAATGCCTCAATGGCCATGTCAAAGCAGTCGGCGGGCGTGGCTGCGGCGATCACACAGACAGGCGTTTCGGAATTCCGGCCGGCAATGGCCTGGTTCAAGTCCGCCTGCTCAGTCTTGGTGGGTAAGCCGGTGCTGGGTCCGCCTCGCTGGACATTGACGATGACCATGGGCAGTTCCACCATCACGCACAGTCCGATCCCCTCGGCCTTGAGGGCCATCCCCGGTCCGCTCGTGGCCGTCACGGCGAACGCCCCGGTAAAGGCGGCGCCGATGGTGGCACAGACCGCGGCAATCTCATCTTCCGCCTGAAAGGTGCGGACGTCGAAGTTCTTGTGCCTGGATAGTTCGTGCAGAATGTCGCTCGCCGGCGTAATCGGATAGCTGCCCAAAAAGAGCGTCTTTCCCGCGAGGCGAGCGGCTGTGATGAGCCCGATCGCGGTGGCTTGGTTCCCGCTGATACGGCGGTACTTGCCCGGAGCGAGCTTGGCCGGCGGCACCGAGTATCGCGTTGGGAACATCTCCGCGGTTTCGCCGAAGTAGTACCCGCTCTTGAGCGCTTTTGTGTTGGCCGCCGCCACCAGAGGTTTGGCGCCGAACTTCCGGGCGATCCAATTGAGCGTAGCGTCCAGCGGTCGGCCGTAGAGCCAGTACACCAACCCCAGCGCCCAGAAATTCTTGCACCGCCCCGCGCCGCGCCCGGTGAGCCCGACCTCCTTACAGGCTTCCGCGTTGAGCGTATCCA